>NZ_MOAI01000060.1:0-17642 GCF_001976035.1 Ensifer sp. 1H6
GCACGGAAATGGTTATGCCTGGCGACAACGTCACGGTTGCCGTTGAGCTGATCGTTCCGATCGCGATGGAAGAAAAGCTGCGCTTCGCTATCCGCGAAGGTGGCCGTACCGTCGGCGCCGGCATCGTTGCTTCGATCGTCGAGTAATCTCAGGATTATTTCGCTTCAAAAAGGCCCCGCTGGAAACAGCGGGGCTTTTCGTTTTGAGCCCGACGCAGGACGCCGGCGATGAACTCGCTCTTTCCGCTGGCGTAGATGTCCCAATTGCCTCTTGCCTGGATGATCAGTTTCCGTTTGAGCAGTTCGTACTGTCGCGCGACTCCCGTGTGTCGGCGCAGGTAGTCGCGAAACAGGATGCGCGCTTGATGCGCGTGGTTGTCAGGCCCGCATATATAGAGGCGGGTACCATAGGGCGCCCCGCTCATGGTGAGTGTCCATAGGCCATTGCCGTAGGGATCTCCGTGGAAGTGATAGCCGGCCGTAGCCGCGCTTTCGAGCGCTACCGGAATGTCGCCTTCAGATTGAAGGACGGCGTCGATATCTATCTTCGGCTTGGCCGCCAGTCCGGGTACGGCTGTGCTGCCAACGTGTTGAATGTCGGCAATGAGTGGCGCCAGGAGGCCTGCGATGACGCGGCGACGCGCTGCAAAATCCTCTGGCCAGAACGGATCATATTCAACCAGGCGGATATCAGTCATAGGTTTGCCTTGTCGCACTCGACCGATTCGCAATCCTATCTGTTGGCTTCGAAACGGTGCTCGAAAATCGCAGAGGAGGAGGTGGCATCATTGAAAACAATGCGTTTTCGCTAGGTCATATGGCGGGCGAGCGGCCGTCTGGGCGGAGGGGGGAAGACTTGATTGAGGATTTTTGCTCTTTTCCGTCAAAGACGCTTGTCATCGCCCGATAAACTGAATAATAAGCCGCTGACTTGATGCGCTGACCGGTTCGAGAATGACCGGCTGAAGCGATCTAGGGGTATAGCTCAGTTGGTAGAGCGGCGGTCTCCAAAACCGCAGGTCGTCGGTTCAAGCCCGGCTGCCCCTGCCATTGCCTTCGCCTTTGCAAGCGGCTCAAAGCCGGGTAAGGTGGAAGGAGGTCGGATAAGCCGACCATCGAAATTCACAGAAAAGACCGAATGCCTCTTGTGATTTGTAGAATCGGTCTTTATGTAGGGTCCAAACAGACACGCGGTGCGTGGGGCTGAATCATCGGCTTTACGCGCCGTAATGGCGTGAGCATTACATGGCATCCAAAACGAATCCGTTTACGTTTCTGCAGCAGGTTCGCTCAGAGGCGTCGAAAGTAACTTGGCCATCCAGGCGCGAGACGATGATCTCGACGCTGATGGTTTTTGTCATGGTCTTTTTTGCCGCTGCCTTCTTCTTTGCTGCGGACCAGTTGATGGGTTGGCTGATTGGCCTAGTCCTCAACGCTGGCGCTTGATTGGGTGGAGGGTAGTATGGCTGCACGCTGGTATATTGTTCACGCCTATTCGAATTTCGAAAAGAAGGTAGCTGAATCGATCGAGGAAAAGGCCAAGCAAAAAGGTCTTTCGCATCTGTTCGAGAAGATCCTTGTTCCGACCGAAAAGGTTGTCGAGATTCGCCGCGGCCGCAAGGTTGATGCCGAGCGCAAGTTTTTCCCGGGTTACGTCCTGGTGCGCGCCAACCTGACGGATGAGGCCTTTCACCTCATCAAGAACACGCCGAAGGTCACCGGTTTCCTCGGGACCGACAGCAAGCCGGTTCCGATTCCGGATCATGAAGCCGATCGTATCCTCGGCCAGGTCCAGGATGGCGTCGAGCGTCCGAAGCCGTCCGTCTCCTTTGAGATCGGCGAGCAGGTTCGCGTCTCGGATGGTCCGTTCGCCTCGTTCAACGGCATCGTTCAGGATGTCGACGAGGAGCGGTCGCGCCTGAAGGTCGAGGTTTCGATCTTCGGTCGTGCGACCCCGGTCGAACTGGAATACGGCCAGGTCGAGAAGGTCTGAGAAGATCAAAAGAGATTGGGCAAGTCGTTTAGGCCTGCCCTGGCGGAGAAATCCGCATGCGCGTGGAAGGACGTCGGCCTTAGCCGGGACGAAGGGTCCGCACCACGCAACCGCAGCCGCCGATCCCTGATCGGCTACATGCCGGGAAACCGGCGCAACAGTTCCTCGTTTCGATCCGTCGCGATGAGGCAATGAGAGGCAGAGAGAAATGGCTAAGAAAGTTGCAGGCCAGCTCAAGCTGCAGGTGAAGGCAGGGTCGGCCAATCCGTCCCCGCCGATCGGTCCTGCACTCGGTCAGCGTGGCATTAACATCATGGAATTCTGCAAGGCGTTCAATGCCGCCACGCAGGAAATGGAAAAGGGTATGCCGATCCCGGTCGTCATCACCTATTACCAGGACAAGTCGTTCACCTTCGTCATGAAGCAGCCGCCGGTCAGCTACTTCCTGAAGCGTGAATCGAAGATCACGTCCGGTTCGAAGACCCCAGGTAAGGCCAAGGCTGGCTCGATCACCAAGGCTCAGATCCGCACGATCGCAGAGGCCAAGATGAAGGACCTCAACGCGGCCGATATCGAAGGCGCAATGGCAATGGTCGAGGGCTCTGCCCGCTCCATGGGCCTGGAAGTGGCGGGCTAAGACCATGGCGAAGATTGCAAAGCGTGTACAGAAGTCCCGCGAGGGCATCGACCCGACGAAGATCTACGGCCTCACCGAAGCCGTATCGCTGGTCAAGGAACGTGCAACTGCCAAGTTCGACGAGACTGTTGAAGTCGCGATGAACCTTGGCGTTGACCCGCGCCACGCCGACCAGATGGTTCGCGGCGTCGTCAACCTGCCGAACGGCACGGGCCGCACGGTTCGTGTTGCCGTGTTCGCACGTGGTGCCAAGGCTGATGAAGCCAAGGCTGCCGGTGCAGACATCGTCGGCGCTGAAGAGCTCGTCGAAATCGTTCAGGGCGGCAAGATCGACTTCGATCGTTGCATCGCGACCCCGGACATGATGCCGCTCGTCGGCCGCCTCGGTAAGGTTCTCGGCCCGCGCGGCATGATGCCGAACCCGAAGGTCGGAACGGTCACCATGGACGTTGCCGGTGCCGTCAAGGCATCCAAGGGCGGCGCCGTCGAATTCCGCGTCGAGAAGGCTGGTATCATCCACGCCGGCATCGGCAAGGCTTCGTTCGACGCCAAGGCTTTGGAAGAAAACATCCGCGCCTTCGCTGACGCGGTCGTCAAGGCGAAGCCTGCTGGCGCCAAGGGCAACTACGTCAAGCGCGTAGCGATTTCGTCGACCATGGGCCCGGGCCTGAAGATCGACCCGGCAACGCTCAGCGTCGCCTAATGAATTTCGGGCTTCGGCCCGAGCAATAATTTCCGGCCCTTCGGGGCCGGAAATCCGGATCTCGATCCGGAACTCCTGTCCGAGATTGCGGGTGGTTTTACCTTAATCACTTCGGCCTGCATGAGACGGGTAAGATCTGAATTTCACGATGACGCCGGAGGCGTCGAAATTCGGTTCGAGCCTCGCTTGCCTTGTGTCAGACCCGGCTTTCCGGGAACGCCAAGGGACAGGATCCTCAAGCGTTACTTGGGATCTTTTTTGAGATCCCTGGTGACAAAGGCAAACCCGGCAGGGGCTGCAGTTCATGCAACCCTGTCAACTGGAGACAGACAGTGGAAAGAGCGGAAAAACGCGAATTCGTCACGGAGCTGAACGAAGTCTTCAAGGCTTCCGGTTCGGTTGTCGTGGCCCACTATGCTGGTGTCACAGTTGCGCAGATGAACGACTTCCGTTCGAAGATGCGCGCTGCTGGCGGCACCGTCAAAGTCGCGAAAAACCGCCTGGCCAAGATCGCTCTTCAGGGCACCGAGTCGGAAGGGATGACAAATCTCTTCAAGGGTCAGACGCTGATCGCATTCAGCCAAGACCCGATCACGGCTCCTAAGGTCGTCATGGATTTCGCCAAGACCAACGACAAGCTCGTTGTTCTCGGTGGTTCCATGGGAACAACCACGCTCACCGCCGAAGCAGTCAAGTCGCTTGCGACCCTGCCTTCGCTGGACGAGCTGCGCGCAAAGCTGCTGGGCCTTCTCAATGCCCCGGCAACCCGCGTTGCTACGGTTGTTGCAGCACCGGCAAGCCAGCTTGCCCGCGTGTTCGCCGCCTATGCCAAGAAGGACGAAGCCGCCTAAGGCGGATTTTCGCTGTTGTATTTAAAACCAGTTCGAACCGAACAAAAGGAAAAGTAAAATGGCTGATCTCGCAAAGATCGTTGAAGACCTCTCCTCGCTGACCGTCCTGGAAGCTGCTGAGCTTTCCAAGCTGCTCGAAGAGAAGTGGGGCGTTTCTGCAGCTGCTCCGGTAGCTGTTGCTGCTGCTGGCGGCGCCGGTGCTGCTGCTCCGGTCGAAGAAGAAAAGACCGAATTTGACGTTATCCTCGTTGACGCTGGCGCCAACAAGATCAACGTCATCAAGGAAGTCCGCGCCATCACCGGTCTCGGCCTCAAGGAAGCCAAGGACCTGGTCGAAGGCGCTCCGAAGCCGGTCAAGGAAGCCGTTTCGAAGGCTGAAGCTGCTGACCTCAAGAAGAAGCTCGAAGACGCTGGCGCCAAGGTTGACGTCAAGTAATTCGGCATTTTGCAAGGGGAGGTGGCCATTTCGGCCGCCTCTCTTTGACCGTTTTTAGAACATATTACCAAAGCCTGTCGCAA
This sequence comes from Ensifer sp. 1H6, assembly GCF_001976035.1. Taxonomy (NCBI): domain Bacteria; kingdom Pseudomonadati; phylum Pseudomonadota; class Alphaproteobacteria; order Hyphomicrobiales; family Rhizobiaceae; genus Ensifer; species Ensifer sp. 1H6. The sequence goes on from NZ_MOAI01000060.1 coordinate 4,703, forward strand.
ACGGCTTTTGGGTAATGGGTTCTTCAAGAGGATGGTCTCGAACGGAATTCAGCACAGCAATCCGCGCTGGGCGTTTTCCGCAAGTTAGACGAGATTGAACTACTCATTGATTGACGGGGTCGACTGGCCATCGGTTCCCGTCCGTTGCAGGCCCGGATGCAAGATTGACAAGGAGCGACGATGGCTCAGACCCTTTCGTTTAACGGTCGCAGGCGCGTACGCAAGTTTTTTGGTAAAATTCCAGAAGTCGCAGAAATGCCGAACCTCATCGAGGTTCAGAAGGCATCCTACGACCAGTTTCTTATGGTTGAAGAGCCCAAGGGCGGACGCCCTGATGAGGGCCTTCAAGCCGTTTTCAAATCGGTTTTCCCGATCAAGGATTTCTCCGGCGCTTCGATGCTCGAGTTCGTGTCCTACGAATTTGAACAGCCGAAGTTCGACGTCGAAGAATGCCGTCAGCGCGATCTGACCTACGCAGCACCGCTCAAGGTGACCCTGCGCCTGATCGTGTTCGATATTGACGAGGATACCGGCGCGAAGTCGATCAAGGACATCAAGGAACAGAACGTCTACATGGGCGATATGCCGCTCATGACCGACAACGGTACCTTCATCGTCAATGGCACCGAGCGCGTTATCGTTTCGCAGATGCACCGCTCTCCGGGCGTGTTCTTCGACCATGACAAGGGCAAGAGCCACTCTTCCGGCAAGCTGCTCTTCGCTGCCCGCGTGATCCCGTATCGCGGTTCCTGGCTCGACATCGAGTTCGATGCCAAGGATATCGTCCACGCCCGTATCGACCGCCGCCGCAAGATCCCCGTGTCTTCGCTTTTGATGGCGCTCGGCATGGACGGCGAGGAGATCCTCGACACCTTCTACACGAAGTCGCTCTACCAGCGCGACGGCGCTGGCTGGCGCGTGCCGTTCCAGCCGGATGCGCTGAAGGGCCAGAAGGCGATCACCGAGATGGTCGACGCCGATACCGGCGAAGTGGTTGTCGAAGCTGGCAAGAAGCTGACGCCGCGCCTGCTGCGCCAGTTGCAGGACAAGGGTCTCAAGGCCCTGAAAGCGACCGATGACGACCTCTATGGCAACTACCTTGCCGAAGACATCGTCAACTTCTCGACCGGTGAAATCTACCTCGAAGCAGGCGACGAGATCGACGAGAAGACGCTTCCCGTCATTCTGTCGGCCGGCTTCGACGAAATCCCGGTTCTCGACATCGACCATATCAATGTCGGCGCCTACATCCGCAACACGCTGACCGTAGACAAGAACGAGAACCGTCAGGATGCTCTGTTCGATATCTACCGCGTAATGCGTCCGGGCGAACCGCCGACCATGGATTCTGCGGAAGCCATGTTCAACACGTTGTTCTTCGATGCCGAGCGTTACGACCTCTCGGCCGTCGGTCGCGTGAAGATGAACATGCGTCTCGACCTTGAAGTGGCTGATACCGTTCGTATCCTGCGCAAGGAAGACATCCTGGCTGTCGTCAAGATGCTGGTCGAGCTGCGTGACGGCAAGGGCGAAATCGACGACATTGACAACCTCGGCAACCGCCGTGTTCGTTCTGTCGGCGAACTGATGGAAAACCAGTACCGCCTTGGTCTGTTGCGCATGGAGCGCGCGATCAAGGAACGCATGTCGTCGATCGAAATCGATACCGTCATGCCGCAGGACCTGATCAACGCCAAGCCGGCTGCCGCCGCCGTCCGCGAATTCTTCGGCTCCTCGCAGCTGTCGCAGTTCATGGACCAGGTGAACCCGCTTTCGGAAATCACCCACAAGCGCCGTCTTTCGGCACTTGGCCCGGGTGGTCTGACCCGCGAGCGCGCAGGCTTCGAAGTCCGTGACGTTCACCCGACGCACTACGGCCGTATCTGCCCGATTGAAACGCCGGAAGGCCCGAACATCGGTCTGATCAACTCGCTTGCAACCTTTGCCCGCGTCAACAAGTACGGCTTCATCGAAAGCCCGTACCGTAAGATCGTTGACGGCAAGGTGACGAACGACGTCGTTTATCTCTCCGCAATGGAAGAAGCGAAGTACCACGTCGCCCAGGCAAACTCGGTTCTCGATAGCGATGGTGCGTTCTCGGAAGAGTTCGTCGTTTGCCGTCATGCCGGCGAAGTTATGCTGGCACCGCGTGACAACATCAACCTGATGGACGTTTCGCCGAAGCAGCTCGTTTCGGTCGCCGCGGCGCTCATCCCGTTCCTGGAGAACGACGACGCCAACCGCGCACTGATGGGCTCGAACATGCAGCGTCAGGCCGTGCCTCTGCTGCGCGCCGAAGCTCCGTTCGTCGGTACCGGCATGGAACCGGTCGTTGCCCGCGACTCCGGCGCTGCCATTGCAGCCCGTCGTGGCGGTGTCGTCGACCAGGTCGATGCGACCCGTATCGTTATCCGCGCCACCGAAGACCTCGATCCGTCGAAGTCGGGCGTCGATATCTACCGTCTGCAGAAGTTCCAGCGTTCGAACCAGAACACCTGCGTCAACCAGCGCCCGCTGGTCACCGTCGGTGACGTTCTGAACAAGGGCGACATCATTGCTGATGGTCCGTCGACCGATCTCGGCGATCTGGCACTCGGCCGCAACGCGCTCGTCGCGTTCATGCCGTGGAACGGCTACAACTACGAAGACTCGATCCTGTTGTCCGAGCGCATCGTGCGTGACGACGTGTTCACCTCCATCCACATCGAAGAATTCGAAGTGATGGCGCGTGACACCAAGCTGGGTCCGGAAGAAATTACCCGCGACATTCCGAACGTTTCGGAAGAAGCGCTGCGTAATCTCGACGAAGCCGGCATCGTCTACATCGGTGCTGAGGTTCAGCCGGGCGATATCCTGGTCGGCAAGATCACGCCGAAGGGCGAAAGCCCGATGACGCCGGAAGAAAAGCTTCTGCGCGCCATCTTCGGTGAAAAGGCTTCCGACGTGCGCGACACGTCCATGCGCATGCCCCCGGGCACGTTCGGCACCGTCGTCGAAGTTCGCGTCTTCAATCGCCACGGCGTTGAGAAGGACGAGCGCGCGATGGCGATCGAGCGCGAGGAAATCGAACGACTGGCCAAGGACCGCGACGACGAACAGGCGATCCTCGATCGTAACGTCTACGCACGTCTCGTCGACATGCTGCGCGGTCACACCGCGGTTGCAGGTCCGAAGGGCTTCAAGAAGGGCACTGAGCTGTCCAACCTCGTCGTCAGCGAATATCCCCGCTCGCAGTGGTGGATGTTTGCCATCGAAGACGAGAAGGCTCAGGGCGAGATCGAAGCGCTTCGCGCCCAGTACGACGAATCCAAGTCGCGCCTTGAACAGCGCTTCATGGACAAGGTCGAAAAGGTCCAGCGCGGCGACGAAATGCCTCCGGGCGTCATGAAGATGGTCAAGGTCTTCGTCGCTGTTAAGCGCAAGATCCAGCCGGGCGACAAGATGGCCGGCCGTCACGGCAACAAGGGTGTCGTGTCGCGTATCGTGCCGATCGAAGACATGCCGTTCCTGGAAGATGGTACGCACGTCGACGTCGTTCTGAACCCGCTCGGCGTGCCTTCGCGCATGAACGTCGGCCAGATCCTCGAAACCCATCTTGGCTGGGCTTGCGCCGGCATGGGCAAGAAGATCGGCGCGATGCTCGATGCCTACAAGGCAGGTGCCGATATCCAGCCGCTGCGCGACACCATCGACAGCGTCATCGGGTCGGGCCCGAAGGGTGAGCCGATCAAGCAGTACGACGACGAGTCGATCGTACGGCTTGCCGAGCAGACCCGTCGTGGCGTTTCGATCGCGACGCCGGTCTTCGACGGTGCTGTCGAAGCTGACGTCAACGAGATGCTGGAGCAGGCGGGCCTGAAGGTAACCGGTCAGTCGACGCTTTATGATGGCCGTACCGGCGATCAATTCGACCGCCAGGTGACCGTCGGCTACATCTACATGCTGAAGCTGAACCACCTTGTCGACGACAAGATCCACGCCCGTTCGATCGGTCCTTACTCGCTCGTCACCCAGCAGCCGCTGGGCGGCAAGGCGCAGTTCGGCGGTCAGCGCTTCGGGGAAATGGAAGTCTGGGCGCTCGAAGCCTACGGCGCCGCCTACACCCTGCAGGAAATGCTGACGGTGAAGTCGGACGACGTGGCCGGTCGTACGAAGGTCTACGAAGCGATCGTCCGTGGCGACGATACCTTCGAAGCGGGCATTCCCGAGAGCTTCAACGTTCTCGTCAAGGAAATGCGCTCGCTGGGCCTCTCGGTCGAACTCGAGAACACCAAGGTCGACGAACTCGGTGCAGCGCAGCTGCCTGACGCAGCCGAATAAGAAACATCAAGGTGCGTGCCGCGTCGCGGCGCGCACCGCTTCCTCCGCAAGGCTTCATTGGCAAGCGAGAGGAACGGGGCCGCATCAAATGCGGTTTTAGCTGTTTATGGGGCAGAGGGGCCGGCGCCCGGGATTTGTCGGCACTCTCGCCAAGCTCAGGGCGTTAAGCCCGTAAAGGAGACAGGCATGAACCAAGAGGTCATGAATCTTTTCAATCCGCAGGTGCCTGCACAGACTTTCGATTCCATCCGGATTTCGATCGCCTCGCCGGAGAAGATTCTTTCCTGGTCTTACGGTGAGATCAAGAAGCCGGAGACGATCAACTATCGTACGTTCAAGCCGGAACGTGACGGTCTCTTCTGCGCTCGTATCTTCGGTCCGATCAAGGATTACGAATGCCTGTGCGGCAAGTACAAGCGCATGAAGTACAAGGGCATCATCTGCGAAAAGTGCGGCGTTGAAGTTACGCTGTCGCGCGTTCGCCGTGAGCGCATGGGCCATATTGAGCTCGCCGCTCCCGTTGCCCACATCTGGTTCCTGAAGTCGCTGCCGAGCCGCATTTCGACGCTGCTCGACATGACGCTGAAGGATGTCGAGCGCGTTCTCTACTTCGAGAACTACATCGTCACCGAGCCCGGTCTGACGTCGCTGAAGGAAAACCAGCTCCTCAGCGAAGAAGACTACATGCTCGCCGTCGACGAGTTCGGCGAAGATCAGTTCACCGCGATGATCGGTGCTGAAGCGATCTATGAAATGCTCGCTTCGATGAACCTCGAGAAGATCGCTGGCGATCTGCGTTCGGATCTGGCCGAGACCACCTCGGATCTGAAGCAGAAGAAGCTGATGAAGCGGTTGAAGATCGTCGAGAACTTCATGGATTCCGGCAATCGCCCGGAATGGATGATCATGAAGGTCGTTCCGGTGATCCCGCCGGACCTGCGCCCGCTCGTGCCGCTCGACGGCGGCCGTTTCGCGACGTCGGATCTGAACGATCTCTATCGCCGCGTGATCAACCGTAACAACCGTCTGAAGCGTCTGATCGAACTGCGCGCTCCAGGCATCATCATCCGCAACGAAAAGCGCATGCTGCAGGAATCTGTGGACGCGCTGTTCGACAACGGCCGTCGCGGTCGCGTCATCACCGGCGCCAACAAGCGTCCGCTGAAGTCGCTGTCCGACATGCTCAAGGGCAAGCAGGGCCGCTTCCGTCAGAACCTGCTCGGCAAGCGCGTCGACTACTCCGGCCGCTCGGTTATCGTGACCGGTCCGGAGCTGAAGCTGCACCAGTGCGGTCTTCCGAAGAAGATGGCGCTCGAGCTGTTCAAGCCGTTCATCTACGCTCGCCTCGACGCCAAGGGTTATTCCTCGACCGTCAAGCAGGCCAAGAAGCTCGTCGAAAAGGAAAAGCCGGAAGTCTGGGATATCCTGGACGAGGTCATCCGCGAGCATCCGGTTCTGTTGAACCGCGCACCGACGCTGCACCGCCTGGGCATCCAGGCCTTCGAACCGACCCTGGTCGAAGGCAAGGCCATCCAGCTGCACCCGCTCGTCTGCACGGCCTTCAACGCCGACTTCGACGGCGACCAGATGGCCGTTCACGTGCCGCTGTCGCTCGAAGCGCAGCTCGAAGCACGCGTGCTGATGATGTCGACGAACAACATTCTGCACCCGGCTAACGGCGCGCCGATCATCGTTCCGTCGCAGGACATGGTTCTGGGTCTCTACTATCTGTCGATCCTGAACCAGAACGAGCCCGGCGAAGGCATGGCGTTTTCTGACATGGGCGAGCTGCATCACGCGCTCGAAACCAAGTCCGTGACACTGCACGCCAAGATCCGTGGCCGTTTCAAGACCGTCGATGCCGAGGGCAACCCGGTTTCGAAGATCTACGAAACCACGCCTGGCCGCATGATCATCGGTGAACTGTTGCCGCGCAACGTCAACGTGCCGTTCGAGACCTGCAACCAGGAAATGACCAAGAAGAACATCTCCAAGATGATCGACACGGTCTACCGTCACTGCGGTCAGAAAGACACGGTCATCTTCTGCGACCGCATCATGCAGCTCGGCTTTGCCCATGCTTGCCGCGCCGGCATTTCGTTCGGCAAGGACGACATGGTCATTCCGGACACCAAGGTGAAGATCGTCGGCGATACTGAAGCGCTCGTGAAGGAATACGAGCAGCAGTATAATGACGGCCTCATCACCCAGGGCGAAAAGTACAACAAGGTCGTTGACGCCTGGGGCAAGGCTACCGAGAAGGTCGCCGACGAAATGATGGCCCGCATTAAGGCTGTGGAGTTTGACGACAACGGCCGTCAGAAGCCGATGAACTCGATCTACATGATGTCGCACTCCGGCGCCCGTGGTTCTCCGAACCAGATGCGTCAGCTGGGCGGCATGCGCGGCCTGATGGCCAAGCCGTCGGGTGAAATCATCGAGACGCCGATCATCTCGAACTTCAAGGAAGGTCTGACCGTTAACGAGTACTTCAACTCGACCCACGGTGCCCGTAAGGGTCTGGCCGACACCGCCTTGAAGACCGCGAACTCGGGCTACCTGACGCGTCGTCTCGTCGACGTGGCGCAGGATTGCATCGTCAACTCCGTCGATTGCGGCACCGAGAATGGCCTCACCATGACGGCGATCGTCGATGCCGGTCAGGTTGTGGCTTCGCTTGGCGCTCGTATTCTTGGCCGTACGGCTCTGGACGACATCGATCACCCGGTCACGGGCGTTCGTCTCGTCGACGCCGGCCGGATGATCCTGGAACCCGACGTCATCGAGATCGAAAAGGCTGGTATCCAGTCGATCCGCATCCGTTCGGCGCTGACCTGCGAAATCCAGACGGGCGTTTGCGGCGTCTGCTACGGCCGCGACCTGGCACGTGGTACGCCGGTCAACATGGGCGAAGCGGTTGGCGTTATCGCTGCACAGTCGATCGGTGAACCGGGCACCCAGCTCACCATGCGTACCTTCCACTTGGGCGGTACGGCGACCGTGGTCGACCAGTCGTTCCTGGAAGCGTCCTACGAAGGCACGGTACAGATCAAGAACCGCAACATGCTGCGCAACTCTGACGGCATCCTTGTCGCCATGGGTCGTAACATGGCCGTCCAGATCCTCGACGAACGTGGTGTCGAGCGCTCCTCGCAGCGTGTCGCCTACGGTTCGAAGATCTTCGTCGACGATGGTGACAAGGTGAAGCGCGGTCAGCGTCTTGCCGAGTGGGACCCCTACACCCGTCCGATGATGACGGAAGTGGAAGGTACCGTTCACTTCGAAGACGTCGTCGACGGCATCTCCGTGCTCGAAGCGACCGACGAGTCCACCGGCATCACCAAGCGTCAGGTTATCGATTGGCGTTCGACGCCGCGCGGTACCGACCTGAAGCCGGCGATCGTCATCAAGGACAAGAACGGCGCGGTCCTGAAGCTGTCGCGTGGTGGTGACGCCCGCTTCATGCTTTCGGTTGACGCCATTCTCTCGGTTGAACCGGGCACGAAGGTTTCCCAGGGTGACGTGCTGGCACGTTCGCCGCTGGAAAGCGCCAAGACCAAGGATATCACCGGTGGTCTGCCGCGCGTTGCCGAACTGTTCGAAGCACGTCGTCCGAAGGATCACGCCGTCATCGCTGAGATCGATGGTACGATCCGCTTCGGCCGCGACTACAAGAACAAGCGTCGCGTTCTGATCGAGCCTGCTGAAGACGGTGTTGAGCCGGTCGAATACCTGATCCCGAAGGGCAAGCCCTTCCATCTTCAGGATGGCGACTACATCGAAAAGGGCGACTACATCCTCGACGGCAACCCGGCGCCGCACGACATCCTGGCGATCAAGGGAGTGGAAGCACTCGCTTCCTACCTGGTCAACGAAATCCAGGAAGTCTACCGACTGCAGGGCGTTGTGATCAACGACAAGCACATCGAAGTCATCGTTCGTCAGATGCTGCAGAAGGTGGAAATCACCGATGCCGGCGACTCGACCTACATCGTCGGTGACAATGTCGATCGCATCGAGCTCGAAGACGTCAACGACGGCCTGATCGAACAGGGCAAGAAGCCGGCATACGGCGATCCGGTCCTGCTCGGCATCACCAAGGCCTCGCTGCAGACACCGTCGTTCATCTCGGCGGCGTCGTTCCAGGAAACCACCAAGGTGCTGACCGAAGCGGCGATCGCCGGCAAGGTCGACGGCCTGCAGGGTCTGAAGGAAAACGTCATCGTCGGCCGTCTGATCCCGGCTGGTACCGGCGGAACGATGACGCAGATCCGCCGCATCGCGACGGCGCGCGACGAGATGATTCTCGAAGAGCGTCGCAAGGGTACGGGCGCAGATGTTGCCACCCCGATGCTCGCCGATCTCGCGAAGGAAAACGCAGCGGCCGAATAATGGGAGGAGGGCGTTCTCGCCCTCGTTTCCTCAAATCAGAAAAGCCGCCCGGAGCGATCCGGGCGGCTTTTTCATTGTGGTAGGCTGGAAGGGGAGGCGACGTTGGGGCGTCGACGGCCTCAGCTGAAACGGATGATCGCAACTTCGCCTTCGAGGGCGCCCTGGTAGGCCGAGGCATGCGGCTCCTCGTTCGGCACGTCTGTCAGTGTGCCGATCTGATCGAGGTCGGCCTCCAGGAAGCCTTCCTCGGCGAGCGCGTTCAGCGCCTCGCGCACGGCCGTATCGTCGTCGGGTGCGCGCAACATCACGTGAATGTCCACGCCTTCGTCGTCTCCGTCGGTCTCATAGGCCTTGCCGATGATGATGAAGACCATCGGCTCGTCCGGTGCATTGTCGTTGTCAGGCGTGACGCTCATTGAATATCCTTTCGAGTGCGCGGCCGACTTTAGCGCCCTTTTCAGTGCAGCGCGAAAGAAATAGCTGCGAGGCCACAGGCTTTGGCGACTCGGCAGAATCATGGCGGTGGAAAACCGTCACAAACTGGTTGCCGATTCCTTAACCCTGTTCGAAGCTGTCTGTGTTCAAGTGCAGACAGGGTCGCCAGGACCCACCCCGACACCCGCCAAAGCCTTGTTTTCCGGGCATGGCGGGTCTGTTGGCGGGAGAATATTTGTTAATTGCCCTTGACTGTCGGCCTTGAAATCAGTACACCCCGCCGCATCGGAGCCCATGTGAGGCTGGCTGGTTCGGAACGTCGCGTTCTGGAGTTCGCCTCAAACAAGGTTCGAAACGCACGCTGACTACAAAAAATGCTGCACGCATGACGCGCGAAATGCTGTGTCCTCTGCTTTTTGTAGGGCCATCCGCGACAAAGCGGATCGGTCCTCGTTTGCGCATTTTACAGGTGTCCGTATCGCCGGAGACGGCAACGATCCGCCCGCAAGGGTAACGAGACAAGATTTTGCAAGGGATGGTTACATGCCTACCGTAAACCAGCTGATCCGCAAGCCGCGTCAGGCACAGGTAAAGCGCAACAAGGTTCCTGCTCTGCAGGAAAACCCGCAGAAGCGTGGTGTTTGCACCCGCGTCTACACGACGACCCCGAAGAAGCCGAACTCGGCTCTGCGTAAGGTTGCCAAGATTCGCCTGACCAACGGTTTCGAGGTCATCGGCTATATCCCGGGTGAAGGTCACAACCTTCAGGAACACTCGGTTGTCATGATCCGCGGCGGCCGCGTAAAGGACCTTCCGGGTGTCCGTTACCACATCATCCGTGGCGTTCTCGATACGCAGGGTGTCAAGAACCGCAAGCAGCGCCGCTCCAAGTATGGTGCGAAGCGTCCGAAGTAATTTCGGGTTTCACGAATTCGGCGCTGCGCGAGGTTCTCCGCGTGTTAAGGCGCCAGTCAACAGTTGAGAGACAAAACGTATGTCACGTCGTCACAGTGCAGAAAAGCGCGAGATCAACCCGGATCCGAAGTTCGGCGATCTGGTTGTCACCAAGTTCATGAACGCCATCATGCTTCATGGTAAGAAGTCGGTTGCTGAAAGCATCGTTTACGGTGCCTTCGATGCCGTTCAGGGCAAGCTGAAGCAGGAGCCGATCGCCGTGTTCCATTCGGCCCTCGACAACATCGCTCCGCACGTCGAAGTCCGTTCGCGCCGCGTTGGTGGTGCAACCTACCAGGTTCCCGTCGACGTTCGTCCGGAACGCCGTCAGGCGCTCGCCATCCGCTGGCTGATTGCTGCTGCCCGCAAGCGCAACGAAACGACCATGGTTGATCGCCTCTGCGGCGAACTCATGGACGCTGCGAACAACCGTGGCAGCGCCGTCAAGAAGCGCGAAGACACGCACAAGATGGCCGACGCCAACCGTGCATTCTCGCACTACCGCTGGTAATCGACGACCAATTTCGAAAGGGAGTCCCTATGGCTCGCGAATACAAAATCGAAGACTACCGCAATTTCGGTATTATGGCGCACATCGACGCCGGCAAGACGACGACGACCGAACGTATTCTCTACTACACCGGTAAGTCCCATAAGATCGGCGAAGTCCACGACGGCGCCGCTACCATGGACTGGATGGAGCAGGAGCAGGAACGCGGCATCACTATCACGTCTGCTGCGACCACGACCTTCTGGAAGGGTCGTGATGGCAAGACCCGCCGCTTCAACATCATCGACACCCCCGGCCACGTTGACTTCACCATCGAAGTCGAGCGTTCGCTGCGCGTTCTCGACGGCGCCATCGCGCTGCTCGACGCCAACGCCGGTGTTGAGCCTCAGACGGAAACCGTCTGGCGTCAGGCTGAGAAGTACAACGTTCCGCGCATGATCTTCTGCAACAAGATGGACAAGACCGGCGCTGACTTCTACCGCTCTGTCTCGATGATCAAGTCGCGCCTCGGTGCGATCCCGGTCGTCATGCAGCTGCCGATCGGCGCTGAGACCGAGTTCAAGGGCGTCATCGACCTGATCGAGATGAACGCTCTCATCTGGCGCGACGAATCGCTCGGCGCCCAGTGGGACGTCGTCGAAATTCCTGATGACATGAAGGCAGAAGCGCAGAAGTACCGCGAACTTCTGATCGAGACCGTTGTCGAGATCGATGAAGCTGCGACTGAAGCGTATCTCGAAGGCAACCTGCCTGATAACGACCAGATCCGTGCGCTCGTTCGCCGCGGCACCATCGACGTGAAGTTCCACCCGATGTTCTGCGGCACCGCGTTCAAGAACAAGGGCGTTCAGCCGCTTCTCGACGCCGTTGTCGACTACCTGCCGTCGCCGATGGACATCCCGGCGATCAAGGGCATCGACGTCAAGACCGAAGCCGAGACCGAGCGCCACGCTGACGACAGCGAGCCGCTTTCGATGCTCGCCTTTAAGATCATGAACGACCCCTTCGTCGGTTCGCTCACCTTCGCCCGTATCTACTCCGGCAAGCTCGAAAAGGGCACGTCGGTCATGAACACGGTCAAGGAAAAGCGCGAGCGCGTCGGCCGTATGCTTCAGATGCATTCCAACAGCCGTGAAGACATCGAAGAAGCCTTTGCTGGCGACATCGTTGCTCTGGCTGGCCTCAAGGAAACCACCACTGGCGATACGCTCTGCGACCCGCTGAAGCCGGTTATCCTCGAGCGCATGGAATTCCCGGAGCCGGTTATCCAGATCGCGATCGAGCCGAAGACCAAGGGCGACCAGGAAAAGATGGGCCTCGCGCTCAACCGCCTGGCTGCAGAAGACCCGTCGTTCCGCGTCAAGACCGACGAAGAGTCCGGCCAGACGATCATCGCAGGCATGGGTGAACTCCACCTCGACATCCTGGTTGACCGCATGCGTCGCGAATTCAAGGTCGAAGCAACCGTCGGCGCGCCGCAGGTTGCCTACCGCGAAACCATCACGCGTCAGCACGAAGAAGACTACACGCACAAGAAGCAGTCCGGTGGTACCGGCCAGTTCGCGCGCGTCAAGATCGTCTTCGAACCGAACCCGGATGGCGAAGACTTCAAGTTCGAGTCCAAGATCGTTGGCGGTGCTGTTCCGAAGGAATACATCCCCGGCGTCCAGAAGGGCATCGAAAGCGTTCTGTCTTCGGGTCCGCTGGCTGGCTTCCCGATGCTGGGCGTCAAGGCGACGCTCATCGACGGTGCCTTCCACGACGTCGACTCGTCGGTTCTGGCGTTCGAAATCGCTTCGCGTGCCTGCTTCCGTGAAGCAGCCAAGAAGGCCGGCGCTCAGCTCCTCGAGCCGATGATGAAGGTCGAAGTCGTAACGCCGGAAGATTACGTCGGTGACGTTATCGGCGACCTGAACTCGCGCCGTGGCCAGATCCAGGGCCAGGAAGCACGCGGTGTTGCCGTCGTCATCAATGCGAACGTCCCGTTGGCGAACATGTTCAAGTACGTGGACAACCTGCGCTCGATGTCTCAGGGCCGCGCCCAGTACACGATGACCTTCGATCATTACTCGCCGGTCCCGTCGAACGTCGCACAGGAAATCCAGGCAAAGTATTCCGGTCAGAAGTGACCGGAATACCCTTTCGCTGAAAACAGATAGATAAGGTTTCCCCGACAGGGGACAGGAAACGGAGAGCCGAAAATGGCAAAGAGCAAATTTGAGCGCAACAAGCCGCACGTTAACATTGGCACGATTGGCCACGTTGACCATGGCAAGACGTCGCTGACTGCAGCGATCACGAAGTACTTCGGCGAGTACAAGGCGTACG
>NZ_MOAI01000061.1:0-16113 GCF_001976035.1 Ensifer sp. 1H6
GGTTTACGCACCGGATAAACCGCATAGCGGTTTACCGAGATGGCGCGGGGTGGAGCAGCCCGGTAGCTCGTCAGGCTCATAACCTGAAGGCCGCAGGTTCAAATCCTGCCCCCGCAACCAAATCAAAAAAAAAAGCCCGCGAGACCGAAAGGTCCGCGGGCTTTTTGTTTGTCTCGTAACGGCGCGACGGAATGACCGGTTCGCGGCCTTGATCAAGGATGAGGTCATGCAGGCTGTCTGCATCGCAAGCACAACATGCCTACGATCGCATCGCCTACGAGGGCGTCGACTTCAGGATCGGGCTCGGTGTCGCATAGTCCAAGGATGATCCGACAGCAGCGAGAGACCACATAATTGATATCGCAAGGTCGCTGGTCAGGGCGGGGAGGTGAGGGGAATGATCCGATCGATCTCGTCCCTAGGATGCTGGCGCAGATTGCCCTGTCGTTGGTGGCGAGACAAGCGAAGAGAGGCAAGAGGATCGCACGACCGACAGGGTCCACGATCGCAAAGTGCCCCGAAGCAAGCGAATCGGGCGCAATTATGCATCGGTTCGCGGCGACTTGCTGCGTCTGATGCCGCGCGTACTGTGCTGTTCGTGCGCTGGTGGGGACAGTGTGCTCGCGCGGCACTGTGGTTCGTCTAGGAAGCGTGTTCACCAATTGACCATGTCCACTGACCATCGACACCGTACTCGAGGACGGCTTGATATGATGCACGATCACCTTCGGCTCTTCCGAAGTGGATGCAGGTGATCGAACGCTCGGACAGCAGATGCATTATCTTTTCGAGCAAAGCAGGCCCCAATGTCATCTCAGCTTGATCCAGGACGACGAAGCGCGGCGCTGAGAGAAGAATATTCGCAAGGCCTAAAAGCTGCTGTTCTCTCAGGGACAGTTCCTTTTCCCAATCGCGCTCGGCATCTAGCCCGCCCACTTGGTTCGCGACCCGTTCGAGCCCAAGGTCATGCAACGTGCTGAGTAAGAGGTGATCCGAGATTTCGCCTTCTTTTTCAGGGGTGATCAATACGTCAACGAAGGGGACCGGATGGCAGGTATGGCCGTTGCGATAGAAAGAGGGTGCCAGCGGGGCGAACGATGCGCCCGGTACCCGGGGTCGGAATCTGAGCCATCGCCCTGAACAACGCCGCACCTGGTTCGTGGCTGGAGCCAGTTATCAATACCCGGATCCCGACCGGAATCGATACCGACAAGTCCCTCAGAAGAGGGGACTCTGCGTCCGTCGTTGAGGCTAAAGTCAGCCCTTCGCACATCAGGGGCCCGTCCCGTTCAAAGAACTCGATTCCCGATTCTATTTCATGGGACCTTGAGATCTCCTCATGCAGAGAGCTCAGACGAGAGACCACGGCCGCAACATCGCCACCACCTCATCAGCCTGAAGCATATCCCCGCCCTGCATCGTTCGCGACAATGCAGGATGCGATGAAATCTCGATCGTCATCCATCTCTCCTCGTTGTGACACGAGGGGTCAGTTCTTCAATTCGTTAGGGGGGGTCAATTTCTCATTTCGCCTGACACACCGAACTCAATGTCTCCTCTTATGAATGCCGGCGCGATGATTAAGTCCGGCACGATTTGAATCATCCAGTTGTAGCCGCCGGTAAAGAATCCCAGGTTGCGGTTGACGGCAGTAATGCGGCGTATGTTTGCGATCAGATCGTCAAGCCTATGCAGCACCCTTACTTTCTGTCGCTTCTCACCACGCGTTAGCATGATGGACTCAGCGTTTTCGCGAACGTGAATGAGTCCAGACCGGAAGGTGGCCTCCTTATCGAGCCGATCGTAGTTCAGAGAAATTAGGGGCCGCCCCAGGGCGATCGTCATGTACGAGCCGCACGCCGCATAAAGGACAGCCACGCCAAAAAGCAGCGGGCGGATCGTCCACAGCACGCCGGAAAAGGTCACCACGGTGAGCGTGCTGCTGAACAGCATAATGACGAAAGAGAGTGTGGTGACGGTGAACGCGCGCACGTCATCGGCTATTCGCTGGTCCGGATGAGTAAGTCTCCCGGAGACGTCCAGACGATAGCAAGTCTCGTCATCCAGATAGAGATTGACAATGCGGCGGGTAAGGAAATCGCGCCAGAGCAACGCCAGTCGTTCTTCGGCAAATCGGGCAAGGACACCGACGACGGTGAGAACGGCGAAAACAGCGATGTAAAAAATCGCCTGCCGTATGAACTCGGCCATCTGGCGTTCGGCGATGGCAGTCATGAAGTTTCGTCCGACGTAGTTATTCACAACGTTAAGAGCGCTTAGCCCGCATAGCAGCATTATCAGGCCGCCGAACATGAGCTTTGCTTTGAGCCCGACCTCGGAGCCCGCAAAAATCCTTATGGTGCGTTGAAGCTAGCTACGGTTACCTTGAGCGGAATTTGCTGCTGTTCCATATCCGTCCCCTTGCCCGCTCAAACGGGCCGATACCGTCAAGAAGCTCCCGGTTGGCGACCGCAACAGCCAGATAGCGAAAACGTCCGGCGCCAACCCGGATGATCGATGGTCATGCATTCTCTGCCTTCACGCACTCGACCTCGATGTCGTTGCACAAGCCTTGCGGACCCATTTTTCCCGTGGATCTTCAACCCACCTTCGATGACCGCCTGACACGGCATCGCTTGAGCAACGTGGCGCCGTCGTCTTGCGATGTGCCGTCAGCCCGCTTTTTTTCACCGAGGCAATAGGGCCGTCGTCATGGGTTTGGGCGCTGTCTTCGCCGAGCAGATCCAGCGGCAGCACCATCCGGATCAGCCAGCGTGTTTCGCGGTGTACAGTAGTCGCAGCGGCGCATAGCGGACGCGATATGCTGCACTCGGCGGCGAATGCCAGCCACGTCGAGGCGAGCTGCAAGTTTCAACGCGCCGACAGCGGGGCGAAGGGCGGGCCACACTTGCGCTCGGCTGTCAGAAATGCCTCGCCGAAAGCAACGGGGCGCCAACATTCTATAACCATCCTCCCGAGAAACCTGCTTTACGCAGACCCCTGACAATGGGTTGACACTGTCGCATGATATTCCAGATCAGGCCGGTCCTGAAATTTTCGATCATGAGCACGACAGGACCCTGATCGATGCCGAAGTGAAATGGACTGACCCACGGCTCGGTCGGCTTTCCCTCGATAGGAAACGACGAATTGAAGGACGGTTTAAATCCATAGAGACGGGTCATCCCTAGTTCCATTTGCGCGAAATGTCTCACGGTAGGAACGACGATCTCGGGTGCAAATGGTAGCGAAGCCACCACTACCCAAGGACATACCGTCCCGTCGTCCGGCCCAAAGGGGGCGCCGCGCGCTATGTAGTCGTAAAATTCACGCTCAATCCCATTCACACTTTTTGTCACCCAACCTGGACCGTCGCTCGCCGTAAAACCCCAACAATGCTCTCCGTAGCCTGCATAGTTCTTCGGGTTGCGCATCGCGTATTCCTGATGGACAAAGGTGGCGCTGCGGCTGTTTAGAAAGTAGTCGCTGTTATGATCCCGCATGAAATCGTCGCGAATGCCCCGAAAATCGATCCACATGTGTGACAGCTGATGAGTGAAAAGTGGGCCTGAATAGAGTAGCTCTCGGCCGTAGATGTTTCGCCATTCATAACTCTCGGTGTAGGCGGCATAAGATTCCGAAGGTAACGGGTATGTGGGCGAGCCAAGTCCGAGGATGTAGAGCAGGAGGCCCTCGTCGTATCCGCGCCAACGATAAGGGATAAAACCGCTCTCTGGCCTCCAACCGTGCGTGAGCGTGAGCCCGTGATCGCAAGCCCAACCCCAGTCGGCTCGCTCGTAAAGCGCTTTAGCCAGGCGGCGAACTTCAACCTCGTCTGCGTCGGCGCCGTCAAAGTAGGCTCCCACAGTGAGTGCCCCGGCGAAAAGAAACGCCGAGTCGATCGTGGAGAGTTCACATTGCCACACCCGACGGCCGCTCTCGATGTCGAGAAAGTGGTAGAAGAAGCCCTTGTAACCCGAGGCGTCCGGCTCCTGGCCCTGCGGGCACGACAACAGGAATTCTAACCGACGTCGGGCGATCTTTGCAGCGAACTGGCGGATGATGATCCCGCGTTCCACCACGACTGGAATTGTCGCGAGCGCCATGCCAACCGCAGCTATGCTTGCTGGGGCGTCGGGCGCTGTCTTGTCTCGCACCAACCCGTTGTCCGGGTTAGTGCAATGCAGGTAGTAAAGGAGCGTCGTAAACTGCAGCCGACCGAGATCCTGCTCGCTCGGCATTCGGTGAAGTTCCGGATCGGTCGACAGCAGCTCGGACATATCGTTATCCAAGGGCGACTTGGACGTCGTGGACACGACCGTCGTCGACAAACGGCACCTTTCCGCCAGTGAACTGCCTGCCGTCCATCACCAGCGCGCGTACACCTCGGCCTGTGCCCGCTGCGTTATCCACCTTGAGGCGATACGTGGCCGATCCGAGCCTGAAATCAAGTTCGTAACCGGGCCAGCTCTTGGGGATGCACGGATCGATCGACAGATGCTGCCCCTCGCGTCGAATGCCCAAAAGAGCTTCGAGCCCGACACGATAGAGCCAAGCGGCGGATCCTGTGTACCAGGTCCAGCCACCGCGTCCGGTATGCGGGGCTGCGCCGTAGACATCTGCGCTGACGACATAGGGTTCGACCATGTAGCGTTGGACGTCTTCTTCCGACAGGCCATGAGTAATCGGGTTGATCAAGTTCCAAAGCCAAAAGGCGCGGTCGCCGTCGCCGCGCAATGCGGTCGCGAGCACCACCCATGCTGCGGCATGCGTATACTGGCCTCCATTTTCGCGTATTCCGGGGACGTAACCTTTTATATAACCTGGCTGCAGCTTTCCCTTGTCGAATGGCGGATCAAACAATTGGATGAGCTTGTCGTCCGCGCGAACGAGCCGATCCCAGACCGCCGACATTGCCTTTGAAGCGCGCTCTTCGTTGGCAACGCCTGAGATGACCGCCCATGCCTGCGGAATGGCATCGATCTGACACTCGTCGTTCCGGGAGGAGCCAAGTGGAGTACCGTCATCGAAATAGGCGCGTCGATACCATGCTCCGTCCCATGCATTGGCCTCCAGGGCCATTCGCAACTGTTCGGCGCTTTCCCTGCACCATGACGCGTTTATGTCGTCACCGCGTTCATCTGCAATTTCGGAGAAGGCGTTCAGCACCGTCAGGAAGAACCATCCGTTCCAGACACTCTCACCCTTGCCGTCAGAGCCGACCCGATTCATTCCGTCGTTCCAGTCGCCAGTCCCCATGAGCGGTAACCCGTGGCGACCGAGACGGAACCCATGGTGTAATGCGCGAAGACAATGATCATAGACGGTGCCCACCTTCTCGCTGACGCCGGGCTCGCCGTATGCTTCGTGTTCATCATCGTTGAGCACCGGCGATGTGATGTACGGTACCACCTCGTCCAACACACTGGCATCGCCCGTCGTCGAAACGTAGTGATGAGCCACGAGCGGGAGGAAGTAGAGATCGTCGGTCATCCGGGTGCGCACGCCCACACCCGATGGAGGATGCCACCAATGCTGGACGTCTCCCTCCCAGAACTGACGAGAGGACGCACGCAAAATCTGCAAACGTGTTTCGCTCGGAGCGGCGTATACCAGAGCCATCACGTCTTGGAGTTGATCACGAAAGCCGTAGGCGCCTCCGGACTGATAGAATGCCGAGCGTGCCCAAACACGACAGGAAAGAACCTGATACAGCAGCCAGTGGTTCATCATTAGATCGAAACGGTTATCAGGCGTCCTGACTGCTATCGTTTCAAGAATGTCGGCCCACTTACGCGATGCGATATCCAGATCATCTTGCGCCCGTCTCGGTCGACAATAATCCCCCATGAGAGCTCGAACCTGATCGAGACTGTCGCCCTGTCCAAGAACAAAGACGACCTGCGAACTTTCATTCGGCGCGATCAAGACTTCCACCGTCAATGCGGCGCACGGATCACAGGGCGAATGGAGATCGTCTTCCTGAGTTTGGTCCGCCAGCCATGCTGGTCGGGTTATCGAGCCGAGCGCGCCAAGGAACTGCGAGCGACTGCAGGTAGCCGAACGCATTGGTCTGTTCGCACCTGCAAATGCAAGTTTGTCGGAAAACCACCCCTCCCACGCATTTCTCGCGATAATTGCCCCGGAACGAGGATCGTGTTCGCACAGGACGTGCGTGATTGCGTCTTCACGCAGCGAGCCAAGCACCCATTCCACGTAGTATGTCGCCGTCAGTCGGCGTGGTCGATCGCCGCCGTTTCGAAGTTCAAGCCGAATGATCTTGACGGGATCCTTGGAGGAGACATGCACCGTCAATTCCTGATGCAGGGACCCAATGTCGCTCTCATAGCAGCTGTACCCTGGTCCATGCCGGACCGTAGCGGTTTCCCCGGCACCCAATGGCAATGGCGTCGGCGTCCAATACTCAGCGCTGTCCTCGTCACGCAAATAGATGACTTCGCCCGGCGGGTCTGAAATCGGATCGTTTGACCACGGCGTCAGGCGATTTAGCTGGCTGTTTCCTGCCCAGGTGTAGCCAAGGCCGCTCTCGCTGGTCAGGCAGCCGAATTCCGGGTTGGCGATCACATTGCACCACGGCATCGGCGTCTGTTTTTTCGCGCCATTCACGTGGATGACGTATTCGCGTCCGTCAGCGCTGAAGCCACCGAAACCATTCCAATGCTGCAGGTTCGTGTCCGCCTCGGTGAACCGCTGGATCGATGCGCGGCGGATTATGGGTGATGCTTCGTGCGATATCGCTATTCGCCGACCGCTCTTGAGTTGGTCGCCCAGAGAGCCATTGCCGCTCGAAAGACTGACACGTGCCGCGGCGGCGAGGGTGGTTGTTTCCATTTCTGAAAGTGTGGCCGCAGGCACGAGATGTATTCCACCTGGCTTTCCAAGGAACTCTGCCTGTGGTCCGGCGAGAGCCGCCGCCAGTTCTAGACACGCTTGCGCATCACGACCATCGACAAGAACAAGATTGAACCGGAGCCCTCGACGCGAAATGAATCTGTGCGCGCGCAGCACTTCGTCCAACAACGCGCCATCGCTGTTTTCCTCAAGCGTTACGACGACGATCGGCGGATCGCTATGAATTCCCCTGGACGTCAGCGCGGTTCTGCTCATCGGCTTCGCCAGAACGGCGCCCGACGGACGGGCAGACGGGTTGGCAAACACGATGTTGTTTATCAGACTGTAAGCGACATCTATCTCACCTTCGGTCACGTCCGGATCAACAGACGTTTGATCGAGGGCCACCCCGACTTGCAAAAATGCGTTTTCGGCTTCGCTGATACTCGAGTATCGCTCGGCGATTGCCATCGCCGTAGCGGCGCTATCGGCAGCACCGGTTGTGAATGCGACGCGTACGGTGCTGCCCGGTGGGACACGGACACGCCGTCTCAAACAGAAGATCGGATCCAGCACGGGTCCCGTCGTTCCTGAGAGTTGCGCTGCCTCGTCAGACAAAGCCAACGGGTTTGCCGTCGTGCGGCCTCTCCCCAAAAATCTTCGCCGATCTGTCTCGAATTCAAGAGGGCCGAGTGCTGTCGTACTCAGGGCGGAAACGTGGACTGCCCAGAGCGGCGCGTCTTCGGGACTACGCGGGCGACGGCGCGCAAATAATGCGCCGGTTTTGGCATCGAACCGGGTCTCAATGAAGAGCTTGGCAAATGCGGGGTGGGCCGAATCCGCGCGACGATTGTTCAGGCAGATTTCCGCGTAGCTGGTCAGTTCCAGGTCTCTGGGCTTGGTACCCTGATTAGTAACATCGAACAGTCTCACCTCCGCGTTGCTGTCGGGCGCCACGCAGACTGACCATGCAACGACGATGTCTCCGGCGCAGCATCGGAACTCAGCGCGATCGCCTCGAAAAGAGTGTTCGTAGGTATTCTCCAGGCGAAAAGCCGGTTGTTTGCCTGCGGAGAAGTAGCTCTTGTCCGTGAGATCGCGAACATAACAGAACTGTCCCCAACAATCGCGCGTCCCGTCCTCTCTCCAACGAGTGACGTCAATGTCCCGCCAGGATCCATAACCCGCACCCGCGGATGTCAGCAGGACGCTGTACGCGCCGTTGGAAAGCAACGCCACGGCACGGCCATCGATCGGAGTGCCGATAGCTGCCGATGAACTCTTTCCAGTGATCGAACCCATGCCGCTATTCTCGTTTCAAGATGCGTCGGGTATTGCAGTGTTCTATCGTGGTGCGGCAAAACTCTGCCGGAACTTCCGGTCATTTCGCCGGCCCATCATAGATTGTCTCCCTCAGTCGAGGTTTTCCGGGTCACGTCAGGTTGTGGCTGCGTGCCCCATTTCCATCCGACGATCGAGGGCATGTCGTCGCCATGCTCCTGAATGTACTCACGGTGCTCAATGAGCTTCGCCTGAATGGCCTGTTTAAAGTACGCGGCGCGTGCACCCAACTGAGGAAGTCTGTCGATGACATCGCCGACGAGGTGAAAGCGATCGAGCTCGTTGAGGACAACCATATCGAACGGGGTTGTCGTCGTTCCTTCCTCCTTGTATCCGCGCACATGCAGGTTTCCATGGTTGGCCCTCCTGTAGGTGAGCCGGTGGATCAGCCATGGATAGCCGTGGAAGGCGAAGATGATCGGCTTGTCTCTGGTAAAGAGCGCGTCGAAGTCCCCGTCTGACAAGCCGTGCGGGTGTTCTTCGGGAGGCTGAAGCTTCATCAAGTTCACGACGTTGACGACACGTATCTTCAACTCGGGCAGGTGCTCGCGCATCAATTGGACTGCCGCCAGCGTCTCGAGGGTAGGAACGTCACCGCAGCAGGCCATTACGACATCGGGCTCGCTTCCCCTGTCATTGCTGGCCCAGTCCCAGATGCTCACGCCCATGCTGCAATGCCTGACCGCCTCGGGCATCGTAAGCCATTGCGGTGAAGGCTGCTTTCCAGCAATCACGACGTTGACGTAGTTGCGGCTTCGCAGGCAGTGATCTGTCACCGACAGAAGCGTGTTGGCGTCCGGCGGAAGGTAGACCCGGATCACGTCGGCCTTCTTGTTCACGACGTGGTCGATGAAACCCGGATCCTGATGGCTGAAGCCGTTGTGGTCCTGTCGCCAGACATGAGAACTCAAAAAGTAGTTCAATGAAGCGATTGGCCTGCGCCAAGGGATCTCGTTGCAGATTTTAAGCCACTTGGCATGCTGGTTGAACATCGAGTCTATTATATGGATGAAGGCTTCATAGCAGGAGAAGAAGCCATGGCGGCCGGTGAGAAGGTAGCCTTCCAGCCACCCTTGGCACTGATGTTCGCTCAGGACCTCCATGACGCGACCGTCTGGCGACAAATGATCGTCGTCCTCATAAATCTCGGCCATGTAGCAGCGATCGGTCACCTCAAGCACGTCCTGCCATCGGTTCGAATTGTTTTCGTCCGGGCTGAACAGGCGGAAGTTCTGGCTGTCCATGTTGGCCTTCATGACGTCGCGGAGGAATTTGCCCATCACCCGCGCTGATTCAACGGTCGTCGCACCGGGGCTTGGAACATCCACGGCATAATCCCTGAAGGCAGGCAGCTTCAGGCTGCGAAGCCGCAGGCCGCCATTGGCATGCGGATTGTCACTCATTCGACGGTTGCCCGCCGGAGCCAACGCAGCGATTTCGGGCAGTAACCTGCCCGTTTCATCGAACAGATCCTCAGGATGGTAGTTCTTCATCCACTGTTCGAGAATGCGGATATGTTCTGGCTTATCCATCTCGCCCATCGGCACTTGGTGTGCCCGCCAGTAATCCTCGCATTTCTTGCCATCGATTTCTTTCGGACACGTCCATCCCTTCGGCGTGCGAAAGACGATCATTGGCCAGGCCGGGCGCTTTAGATTGCCGTTGGTGCGCGCATCAGCCCAGATGTGCTTGATCCTGGCCACGATGGTGTCGAGCGTGCCGGCCAGTTGTTGGTGGACGTTCTCCGGGCTATGGCCCTCAACGAAATAGGGTTCATAGCCCATTCCTTCGAAGAATTTTCGCAGTTCATCCTCGGGAATGCGAGCTAGAAAGCATGGGTTGGCGATCTTGTACCCGTTGAGGTGAAGGATCGGCAGGACGCAGCCATCGCGCGCCGGGTTGAGAAATTTGTTGCTCTGCCACCCCGTCGCCAACGGGCCGGTCTCCGCCTCGCCGTCGCCCACGACACAGGCAACGATCAGCTCCGGATTGTCGAATGCCGCCCCGTAAGCATGGCTAAGAGCGTACCCCAGTTCGCCGCCCTCGTGGATACTGCCCGGAGTTTCAGGTGCGACGTGACTTGGAATGCCACCGGGAAAGCTGAACTGCTTGAAGAGCCGTTGCATACCCTCCCTGTCCTGGCTAATATTCGGATAGAATTCGCTGTAGGTCCCTTCCAGATAGGCGTGCGCGACCAGGGACGGCCCCCCGTGGCCAGGGCCGATCACGTAGATCATGTCGAGATTATCGCGTTTGATCACCCGGTTCAGGTGGACGTAGAGCATGTTCAGGCCGGGAGAAGTTCCCCAGTGCCCGAGCAGGCGTGGTTTGATGTGCTCGCGTTTTAGCGGTTCTCGCAGGAGCGGATTGTCGAGCAAGTATATCTGGCCTACCGACAGGTAATTGGATGCCCGCCAGTAAGCGTCGATTAGTCGAAGATCTTCCGTTGAAAGAGGTGGGTTCGTTGGTTGATTTTTTCCGGTCATTTCCGTCTCATGCGAAGCCATCGAAGTCTCCCTATGAAGTCGGATTTATTGTCGCGAAGTCGTTTTTATGCAGACAGAGCCTGCTTCAAGCCCGATTGGAAACAGGCAGTGCCTCGGTCCGGCGAAAACGCCAAATGCATTTCGCCTGACGCATACGCAACGACGACGGCGCTGTCGTCAAAAGTCGGTGCGGACCGACGATCTCAGAAACCTCACCTTGTCGGTTTAGGTGAAATGATCGACGACCCCCTGGACGCCCTGAACGCTCTCGGCAACGATACGGGCAGCGCGCCTGCATTCGGGTATCGCAACGGCGCCAGACAGATGCACGATCCCGTTGGTTACTGCGATCTTGATGTCGAACGCTTCGAGGCCAGTGTTTTCCCGGAGCCGAACCATGACACTGCGCTGAATGGCTTCATCGCCTGAAGGTGTCCCATCCAGTTTGGCTGTGGCGATCGCCTGCAGCAAATCGGCTCGGCTGACAATTCCGACAAGTTCGCCATGTCTGATGACGGGTATGCGCTTGACGCCGTGCTTTTGCATCAGCCTTGCGGCCTGCAGAAGTGACGCATCTTCGTCGATTGTCACTGGAGCAGGCGTCATTGCCTCCGCAACTCTCCAGGAGCTGCGCCTCACATACGCATTGGCTCTGTCTTCGGCGGGCGCTGCCAAATCCTCAGCGGAGGCAAACATTGCTCCACCCAGTTCCGTTCTGCGTATCAAGTCACCTTCGCTGATGATGCCGAGGAGATGCCCATCCCCGTCAATGACCGGAATGCCGCTTATATGATGGCTCAACATGGTCATGGCAGCCTGTCTGACACTGTTGTCAGGCGACACGCTTACGATCGTCGATGTCATGACATCTTTGACGAGCATTTCGGTCCCAACTCTAAGTGACTGGCGCGCATCCGCGTCTATTGCGGCGACAAAGTAAACCCATTGCAGAAACGAGACAAGCCGCTCGACACGGCTTCCCGTTGGACGTGCGTTTGCGTTTGAAACGTCTGAGGCCTCTTCCGGCTGCGCGGCCGGCGTCTGCCTCTGCAACCATCCGAGCATGCCTATCATCGCCCAGATGCGTTTCAAACCTACGCACGTTGCGACGACGATCCCAAACCCTGTCAGACAGTGCCATTTTCAAGGATGTTCGTTGCCTTGTGGGAAAGTTCGAGCCGGGGGTGTCGTTATGGTTGCTCGCGCAAGCAACCATTGCAATCACTGCAAGTAGAATCTTCACGCTGCGACTGCATGCGGATTCCACGATGCGGGAGAGCTTGTTGCTTGGCTGAACACGAGCACGCCAACGAGGTAAGTAAGTGCAAGGCTATGGAAGAAGACGAAGCGGAGGGTCGTCCCCTTCCTGTCCGTACATCTTGGTGGCGGTGGGCGCGACCACGGTGCTCTGGGCGTCGATCATTTTGCCCATCCGAGCTATTGGCGGACGCCGTTGGGCGAGGCGTCGGAGCCCGTCAGCGCGACACCGAGCGAGCTGACGAGCGCCCCCGATGAACGAATAAAGGACCCCGGTCTTGGCAAAGGCCAGCCCGAGTGACGCGTCGGTTCCAGAGTATCGTGTGACAAACCCAAGCGCCAGCAGGTTCTGTTGTAAACTTCTTGGCTACGGATGAGAACCCAATCAAAGCAGCGCGCTGAAGCGAAGGTCAGCGGTTCGAAACCCTTCAAGAGCAGAGTTTCTATGGTCGGCCCTTGCGGACGTGGTCAAGGGATGCTCCGCAACATGCGTTGAAAGTCTGGCATCCGCATTTCGACGCTGCCATGAATGAGCTTTATCAAGGGAGGTATCATAATGCAGAAGAACGCGCCGGATTTCAGCCTTGACGGCAAAGTGACGTTCGTGACGGGAGCGAGCCGTGGCATCGGTCGTGCTTGCGCAATTGCCTGTGCCGCAGCAGGGTCCGATATCGTGCTGGGCGTCCGCGACATCGCGGCGTCGGCTGGCCTGGTTGGCGAACTCGAGAGCGCCGGAGGCAAAGTCCTCCCGGTTGAGCTAGACATTCCCAATAAGGCGCATATCGCACAAGCAGTGGATGCGGCCCTTACAACGTTCGGTCGGATCGACGTCCTCATCAACAATGTCGGAGTGGCTCCGGGCAATCTCGCGGAACTCGTTGAGGAAAAGGACCTTGACCAGATACTCGATGTCAACATCAAGGGCACCTTTCTGATGACGCAGGCAATAGGTCGGCACATGATCGAGCGTAAAGAGGGCCGGATCATCAACATCAGCTCGCAGGCCGGTACAGTGGCACTGCGCGGCGAGGCGATCTATTGCATGAGCAAGGCGGCGATTAATCACCTGACGCGCTGCCTTGCAGCCGAGTGGGCGCGCTACAACGTAACGGTAAATACCGTATCGCCGACCTTCATCCACACCGATGGCACCGCACCTTTTCTATCCGATCCCGACAATCGCCAAGCGACGCTCGGTCACATTCCACTCGGCCGGATCGGTGAAACCGACGATGTAGTGGGTGCCGTGGTCTTCCTTGCGTCACCAGCTGCGAGCCTAATCACCGGCGCGAACCTGCTGGTGGACGGTGGATGGTCCGTCGCCTGAGGTGGGGAGTGGGGCTGTCCTCGACGACGGCCCTCACATTGCAAGCGACTTGCGGGAGGCACACGAACAATCGGGCTCACATGGGACATCGCACCGAAGGACTGCCTGGGGCGTTCAGTAGAAGTGTTGGATGAAACGCGGGTTCCCCAGAAGCGCTGTTGAGGGCGGTCGTTTCGAGCGCCTTCGTGCGGGACGCAAGGAACTGTTTGAGCCGGAGATTGCCCGCCATCACGGCCAGATTTTCAAGCTTATGGGCGACGGGATGCGCGCCAAATTTGGCAGCGTGGTGGACGCCGTGGAATGCGCCGTCTCGCTGCAGCGTGGGCTGGCGGAACGGAATGCCGCCGTCACCGAGGACCAGCGGATCCGGGTCAAGATCGGGAGTGATGTGGAGCTGGCGGCGGCGGACCGGCTGGCGCCAGGATCAGCGGGTGGGGCCCTGGCCTCGGTCGGATCGCTCTCTATGGCGCGCAGTTCATGCGCCGGCTGGTTCTCGTTTTCGACAGGCGCTGCCATGCCCGCGGCTGCTTGATGCGATACAGCATTTCTTCGAGTGTTGGTTCGAGGCTCGTGGGGTTCATGATGCGTTCCGTGCTCGAACCGACAAGAAAGGCGCGGCGGCTCGGACCGCCACGCCACAAAGACGCCGTGTCAGTGGCGCACGTTGAGCCGTTAAGCGGGATGAGTAGCCCTGAACCCTACCTGAAGCCGATTCCAAAGATTGATCGCACCGATGGCAAGAGACAACCAGGACCGCTCTTCTGCCGTAAATGCAGCCTCAATCAGCGCCCAATCATCGTCGGGAGCGCCAGTCTGCGCGAGGTTGGTCAGCGCTTCCGTCCAGGCGAGAGCAGCACGCTCGCGCGGGGAGTAAAGCGTTGCCTCACGCCACCCCGTCAGCAAATAGAGGCGCATGGGCTCTTCCCCGTCTTTGAGGGCTTCTGTGGTGTGCAGATGAATGCAGAACACACACGAATTGATTTGTGATGCGCGCAACTTGACAAGGTGTAGCAGTTTCGGCTCCAGCGGACCGTTTTTGAGAGCGCCCTCAAGCGCGAAGAGGTGTTTGACGCCTGGTTCCGCAAGTTTGAAGTAGTCGTTTTGACGAGGTTGCATGGTCTCTTTCCTTCTCGTTGATCAGTATCGACTGTGAGATGCATCGAATGTGCAGTTGCGAGCTCGCACGTGACGAACTTGGGAAGCAGGCCGTCGTCCCATGGGGGTGATCCGCTTCGCGATATTCGCCGCGATCACTCCACTGGAATAACAGCGGGCGTGTCCTTCTTCTTGAGCAGGACTACGATGAACTTGGCCGGGCTCGTCTTGCTCGCGTTCCGGCTGACCAGGTGAATATCGGAGGGGCCCTCGTAGTAGGTTTCTCCAGGAGCAACGGTGACTTCTTCGCCGCCCTTAACCTGCATGACGATCGAGCCCTCCAGCACGTACACGAATGCGTGGGCTTCGTGTCGGTGGACGGGTGAGGAGCCGCCTGGCTGATACTCTACGGACAGCATCAGTCCCTCTTTTCCCGGATAGTCTTGCAAATCCTTGGACATCAATGGCGTGACCTTTGCGCCGTCTTCAGCCGCGACTGGCAAGATCCCGAAGCCGATAATGGCCGAAACGAGCATGGTGCGTAGGATGGACTTCATTTTGGTCTCCTTGGTGGTTCTGGCGACCGCGGCACAAAAAAAGAGATCGCCTGGGAAAGGCCGCAAGAGATCGGGACGGTATTGCGCTGCAATGCGTAATCAGATCACGCGCAACGGGCGATCGCCCCAGGGCGCTGTTCTCACGATGTTTGCTCTCGACGAAGGGGTAGGTGGTCCTAGACCTTCCGCCAGTTTGCCCTAGCAATCCAACTAGCCGATACGAACCGTACGCAGTTACGGTAGCGAAGGCCACCAATGCTGCCTATGCATATGAACTTGAAGATCAATTTCTTCCGCATTCCTGGGATCTTGTGGCAAATGTCTTGAGACGTTGACCGCGTTTAATTGCGGCCCTGCGCATCGGCCGTCGACGGGCGAGGGAATGCGCTAAAAGCGGACGATTTCGATCGAAGCTGCGATGCCTTCGGCCAACAGATCATGTCGGCTGGCCAGATCCTGATCGTGGCGTTGGCCAGCCGGAGGCAATCTATCAGAGTCCTACCATCGGAGTTTGAGGAATTATGTAGCTAATGCCACCAACGATTGCTTCTTGCCATAAGTTGCCGTTCGCGGCCTCCGCCGCCTCAGATGGGGGAACCGCCGACGGCTGATGCTGACCCGGAGGAGTTCATGTTAAAAAGGGCATGATATCTACGCCGTCACCTGGAAACACGGTGATGTGCGGGTGGTCTTTGAACAGCCGTGCCGCAGCGTCGATGGTTTCCGCTTCGACGACAAGGTAACCGCAGAAGGGGTTCACGGCGTTGGCGACACCGTCCTTCGTTATACGCGTCGTCTTGCCGACCATGCCACCACGATCAAGGATGGATGCGGCGTTTCTGTTCTCCCACGCGGCCCACTGTTCTATGCCGACGGCGTCGATCGCGTCCTGCTCGGCCTTGGGCAGCCTCCGAAAGGAGGCGAGGTCTTCGGGCTTCATGGTGTAAACGGCAAGAAAACGGGGCATTGGCGCTCTCTCCACGTGCTGGACGGTTTGCCAGATTACACTCTACGCGTCGGAAATCACCCGTGCCGGCCCCATAAATCTTGCGAGGCATAGGACGACCGCTTGTGTGATGGGTTTCGGATGCTGGCGCTCCACGCGTTGGCCTGGCTCGGGCCGGCGTCCGAAAGCCTCCAGTGAAAGAACCCGCGGGATGGAAAGCGCGGTTGCCGGTCTATGGGGATTTGTCGTTTT
>NZ_MOAI01000062.1:0-15380 GCF_001976035.1 Ensifer sp. 1H6
GGCCAGAGTGACCGGCGGCGGTGCGGGTGTGTGCCGCGTTGGGGGACTGAGGCCGCGGCGGGCACGGTCGGACCTGCGGCGGGAGCGGACATTCGCGCAGGGGGAGACCGCCTCGACGATGCTCGGGGCGCTGGCCGGTGCTCGACCGACACCGAAGGCACCGGCATGTCGCTGTCGACGGTCTCGGACCTGTCGCCCAGCGTTTCGAACGGGGCGGGCCGGCGCGGCGCCAGCCGGGGCAGCGTGCCGCGCGCGCGCGCGGAGAGGTTGCTCAGGAAGCCGCTCATGCCAGCGCCTCTGCCACGTAGAAGGCCCGCCGATGTTCCGGCAGGGCGAGGATCTCGGCCTCGGACCAGTGGAAGACCCGCGCGATGTCCACAACGTCGCGCAAGATCTGGCGCGAGATCTGGCGCAACTCGTGAGCGACGAAATGCACCGCGTCGAAAGCCACGGACTGCCTGGCCCCGCACTCCGGACAGACGGTCTCAAGCCACACATCGGCACCGGGATCGAGCGCCTCCAGCGCCTCGGCCAGGGCGTCGAGCGGCAGATCCACCGTAGCCTCCTGAACCTGTGCCGCCAGCATCTGCGCGGCCGTTTCAGGCTCGGCGATGCTCTCGACTTCCAGAATGTCGCCGAGGGTCACTGGGCGCACGACTGCCTCACGGTCGCCGATCGCAACCTTGCGATAACCCAGGTCGGGCCAGAGCGCCTCGCCCGCCAGCCCGAACTGGGCGGGATCGAGCGCCAGCTCGTAGATTTCGCCGCAGGCCTCGCAGACCGGTTCCGCCCGGAGCGGGCCGGACCTCAGCCGCGCCCGTATCGCAAGTACTAGCCGGTCGCGCGCACCCACCGGCAGGGCCAGCAGGGTCGCGCGCGCGGCCTCCGGATAGGCACGCTGCAACAGCGCGACCGACCACTGACCCGGCGATAGCACGCTCGCGCGGTCCGCCAGGTCGATCAGTGCGGAGGCGTCCAGCCGTGAGGGAGCTCCGAGGGTCATGATCAGGCCGGAACTTCGAAGCTGGGCTCTTCAGGCTCGGTCACGTCTTCGTCCCGCTCCCATCCCTCGTTCTCCAGCTTCAACGTCTGTATCGCGATGGCGCTGGCCGAGGCATCCATATCGGAGAAGGCCGAGAATTCGGAGGGCCAGCACCGGTAGAGCTTGTAGGCCAGAACGATCTGGCCGGCCTCGTTGTAGATCTCGAGTATCAGATCCTTGCGGAAATCCTTGAGCGACACCTCGGCCCCGAGACCCGCCCCATAGTTCCAGACCTTGTTGGCCCACTGCTCGAACTGCTTGGAGTGGGTGACTCCGCGCTCCAGCGTGATCGCCTCGTATTCGGTCTGGCCTGGCGACTTGCGGCTGGTCGAGGGATCCCCGCCTTCTCGGTGCTTGACCACCTCGGTGGAGCGCTTGAGCCCAGAACACTTGCTAAGTCCGGCGATGTAGTCGCCATCCGGCAGACGCAGACGGAACTTGTAGGTCTTGTAGGGGTCGAAACGCTCGGCATTCGTGGTGAACTGTGGCATGTTTCTCGCCCTCCCTTAGGACGCGCTGCGGATCTGCTGGATCGAGATGATGACGAATTCAGCAGGCTGCAGCGGCGCGAACCCGACGACGATGTTGACGATGCCGCGATTGATGTCGTCCTGCGTGGTCGTCGAGGTGTCGCACTTGACGAAATAGGCCTCCTTGGGACTGGTCCCCTGGAACGCGCCCTGCCGGAACAGCCGCTGCATGAACGAGCCGACCGAGAGACGGATCTGAGCCCAGAGGGGTTCGTCATTGCCCTCGAACACCACCCATTGAGTGCCGCGGAACAGGCTTTCCTCGATGAAGAGCGCGAGGCGCCGGACCGATACGTACTTGTAGTCGTCTGACAGCACGTCCGAGCCCGCCAGCGTGCGCGCGCCCCAGACGACGCGGCCGATGTTCTGGAACGACCTCAGGCAATTGACGCCGATCGGGTTGAGCAAGCCGTTCTCCTGGTCGGTCAGCTTCACGGTCAGCGCATGGGTGTTCGACAGCGTCGCAGCCAGGCCGGCGGGCGCCTTGAACACCCCGCGATTGACATCGGTCCGCGAGATCACGCCCGCCACCGCGCCGCAGGGCGCGAAGGCATCGATCTGACCACCGCGCAGCGGATCGCGCTTCAGAAGTCGCGGAAAATAGAGCGCAGCGTTGCGGGCATTGGTGAGTGGAAGCACTTGGTTTGTGGCATCGAGCTGGGCATTCTTTGCTGTCGTCGCCGCGGTGTCGGGATTGGCGTCCCATTCGTTCGGCGGATCGACAATATAAAGCGCGCGCTTTTCGGCGCAGAGCTCGACCGCCGTTTCCCTGACTGCCTTGGGCAGGGTGGCCTCGCGGGTGTCGGGAGGGATGCAGAGCAGGTTGAAGATGTCCGCCTTGCGCAGCGCCTGCATACCGGTCTTCAGGGCCGGGTCGCCTTGATAGGTGGCATTGGCCAGCGTCGTTCCGTCGTCGCCTCCAGCGGCGTTGCCGCTGGCGGCATCCGCAGGCCGGTTGTTGGAAAAGGTCGGCGCGGGCGGCGCTTCGACAAGGTTGCTCTGGGCGGCGAGGATCCGGTCGAATCTGCGCTGGCCCGCATCGCTTCTCATCGACAGGGTGCGGAACACTTCCCGCGTGTCGGTGGCCGTGTCCACGATCTCCAGATCGAAGATGTCGTTCACGGTCAGCCCGTATTTCGCGGCAGCGGCGGTCGCGCCCTCGGGATCGGCGACGTCGGGATGCGAGATCGTGCCCGTCAGCGAATTGCCCCAGCCGCCTGGGCTCTTGGCCCGCAGGATCAGGGTGCCCACCGTCAGCCCCGCATAGCCGTCGCCGCCGTCCTGTTCGAACAGGCGCACGATCAGGCATTGCCCGCCGCCGTTCGCGAAGAAATCGTCGACGGCGTAGGAGACATTGCTGTCGGTCCATAGCCCACCGAAGCGGTGATTGAACTCGCCCATGTTGAAACAGGGCGTCGGCTCGCCGACGCCCCCCTTCTTCGTTCGTCCCACGAAGGCCGTAATCGAGGTCGGCACACCGGCGACGGTGCGCACGCCCGAGTCGAGCTCCTGGATGTAGACGCCGGGATAGGTTGGAGAGATGGGCATGCGCGGCTCCTGTTCCCAATAGGATCGTGAATGCAAATGCGAACTACGCATCGGGCGGCCCGTCCGGGCCGTCGAAACCGGATGAATTCAGATCAGACCGTGATGCCGATCAGAACGGTGACCTTGGCGGGTTTGACCGCCGATGTGTTGTGGACTGTTAGTGTGGTCAAATCGCCTGCAAAGAGCTTGACCGCTTCTCCGAACAGAAGGATCGGGCCGCTCAGCGCGGAGGCATTCGCACCGTCCGCCTTGACCGTGACCGAACCGTCGAGGAGATCGGACGAGATTGCGAGAAAGGCGACATTGTCGACCGTATCGACCTGCAGGGCGAGATCACGCTTGGCGCTTCCGGCATCGAGATCAACGGAGACGGAAACGATGCCATCGCCCGTCGATGCGCCCTTGGTCTGGATGGCAGAACCTGACGTGCCACCCGCGGTTAGGGACCAGGTGATTGTTTCAGACATGAAGGCACCTCGGAGGAAAATGTTGCGCGATCAGTCGGAGAATCCAGTGTACAATCATAGATTGCGCCATCCAGCTTCGAACATCGAAACGTGGCACTTGAGATATACTTTCAGTATGTAAGAAGATAATTATAAAGATACAGAACTTAGAAAATGTCAACGGAGAGATTTCCAATGTCCACGCCGTGACGAATAATCGAAATAATATTGTTAGTTGATTATATTAAGTATAATTTCCATATAAATTCTAAGGGCTGAAATGTATAAATAAGCATTTGCCGCGCAGGAAAGGAGACGTATGCCGCATAAGTTGCAGAATGAATCGCGTGAAGTTCGTAATATGCGTTATTTCTTGCGAGTTTAGGATGTGTCAATTGGCATCGGTACTACTGGAATTGGAGTTGTCACGTTATCGAGCGGTGATCGAACTGTAGCACTGCTGTTTGAAGATCAGGCTACGGCGCCCGTCACGGCCTTCCAATGCGCCGTGGCATGGACACGATTAATGTGAACAGCGAGAGCGGAGCGTTTGCGGATGTCCTCGCTCTTTCGGAAGGCGGCGAACTCCTCGGCTGCAACCCGGAAGGTGTTGTCACTTTATCGAGCGGTGGTCGAACGACCCGCGCCGCTATCGGAGATCAAGCAATGGCACCGGTCACGATTATCCAATGCGCCATGGCGCGGACACGATGAATGTGAGTGGTGAGAGTAGAGCGTCCGTGACGTGAGGTGACGAAGAGATTTCGGATGGCGGAGAAGATTGTTATGAAACGTTGCAGCCGTCCGGCTGATTGGAAACCCTGCATCTGGTGTTCCAGTTTTCGCAGTGGCAGATGAGAATTCTCAGCGCGATTGTTCAAGCCCTTGTGGGACCGTTGCTCGACCGTTGGCATGATGTCACGTTTGGTCGCGAATTTTGTTTCCGCGCCCTCTGCTTGGCACCGCGAGGTTATGCCATTCCGCTATCGCCCGTTGCACTCTTTAAAGTTTTGTAGCTTGCCATCTACAAATCATAGGCATATATTTTACTACTTCATTTAATACTGAAATACTCGTCTGATGTGATGCAGACAGAGCCGCGACAGCTTGCGCGTACCAGCGCAGCCGCACGCGATAGCCGCAGGCGATAGCCGCAGAAGTATGTAAACAACCAATATCCCAAGGCGCGCGCATTGATGATGACGCGAAATGGCGCCGCTTTGTCGTGGAAAATCGCCAGGGACGTTCAGGACTTCAACGCCCACTGAGGCGTAAGTCTGCCTGTGTCCGTGGATAGCAAACAATTCGCATTGGTCATTTCGTTGGGGACGTCATGCCATGCAAAAGAACATCGTGCTTCTTGCAGACGGAACGGGCAACAGTGCCGCTAAATTGTTCAAGACGAATGTGTGGCGGCTCTACGAAGCGCTCGATCTCGGTGAGCAGGATCAAATCGCGAGCTTCAGCGACGGGGTCGGAACCTCCTCTTTCAAGCCCTTTGAGGTTATCGGGCTGGCGCTGGGCTTCGGGGTAAAGCGGCGTGTCATCGCCCTCTATAAGTTCCTCTGTTTGAATTACCAGCCCGGCGACAGGATTTATATCTTCGGCTTTAGCCGCGGCGCCTTCACGATCCGTCTGCTGGTCGGGCTGGTGGCTCGCGAAGGGTTGGTCGATTTCCAGTCGCACGAAGAGCTTGATCGTAATGCGCTTGCCGCCTACCGAGCATATCGCACGAAAGCGTTTCCCTCACGGCTGCCCTGGACACGGTGGGCGCGAACGCTGCGGGACGCAGCCGTCAATCGCTGGAACTGGCTGACAGGGAGCCGCTCGTACGATGAGGTGCGACCCCGCACCGGTCCCTGCTCGCCCAAAGAGATGAAAATAGCCTTCGTCGGCGTTTGGGACACGGTTGCTGCCTATGGCCTGCCGATCGATGAATTGACCCGAGCGGTCAACCGATGGATCTGGCCACTGACATTCGAGAAGTCTCACCTGCTGCCGTGTGTGGAGCGTGCCCGTCAAGCATTTAGCCTCGATGACGAGCGAAGAACGTTCTTCCCCATTCCATGGAGCGCGACGGATGCAGATGGCAATGTAATCGATGCGGACCGCCTCTGCCAGGTATGGTTCGCCGGTGTGCACTCGAATATCGGTGGTGGCTATCCGGACGACCGCCTGGCGCATGTGCCCTTGTGCTGGCTCATAGAAGAAGCGCAAATCGCCGGGCTGAGGTTCAAGCCGGATGCTGTCGCACGATACGCCGATCTCGCCTCGGAAAACGGTCGCATCTATGACAGCCGTGCCAAGCTCGGCTTTTTCTATCGCTACCATCCACGTGACAGCAAAACTTTGTTGGGCCATTCCCCCCCCCTGGTAGATTGGAGCGTTCTGTTTCGCATGGCAGACGGCTCCGATGGCTATGCACCTCTCTCCCTGCCACTCAATTTTCGTGTCCGAATGCCGAACGGTACCGTCGTGCCTTTCATAACGCCGCAGACCGAGGCTTTAGCTTCACCAAACAGCACCCCGCTCCAGGCTCGTGCCGAAATGGCGCTTACCGAGCTGCGCCAACGTCAAGCGGGAGGCGGTGCAGACCAGCATGAGCGCTTCTTGGTCATGCACGACACAATCTGGTGGCGCCGCGCCGTCTATTACGTGCTCCTGCTCCTCGTGCTGCTCGTCGCCGGCTACCCGCTTTTCGCCGAGTATGTGTCCTCCGGGCCGTTGGACCGGCTTGAGGACGGGGCAGTACCGATCGTCGGACGCCTCACCGGGATTATAGAGTTCTTCACACCCGGTTTCGCCATGCCGTGGCTAAACGCAATCGCCCGCAATCCGGCTGCAGCTGCCATCCTTGCCGCCCTGGTGGCGGTCACAATGTGGTTGAGCGCATTTCTTCGTACTCGAATAGCCGATCGGGCCCGGATCGCCTGGTGCAGCGGCAGGTGGCGGCGCGACCAGTCGTATTTCGCGAAGGAGCGGGCCGAGCACCACAAACGCCTTGCTGCCTCTGGCGCCTTGATCTCCTTCTTTGCTGCAATCGCGGCCGCCGCAACGGGTACGCTGTATGCGGCTGCGTTTTTCGCGCTGGCCGCGGCCTTGTGCTTCCTCGGCATGATCAGGATGAAAAGCAAGCGCAGAAGGCTGACGGGTTCAATCTTGCTTAGGTTCGCGCGGTCGGTGCGGACCAGCCCGAAGATGATCGCGCTCTACAACGCTCTTCGCGAACATATCTTGCCGACGCTGGCCCTTATCCTTACGGGCGTTGCTGCTGTCTTCCTGATTAACAAGGCGTCGGTCGACCTGGCGAGCGCCGCCGGCGCCTTCTGCGCGAACGACAATCCCCGAGACGAGAAAATCCAGATACTCGACAAGGACCCTGGGAACTTCGATCCGGCCTCGATGTGCTGGGACACACAAATGGTTCTCCTCAAAGGGGAGCGATACAGAATCACTCTCGACATCCCACCCGGTTCTCCGCTGAAGGACAACAGCATCCGGTCCGGCGCAGCTGGCATGCATATCCGAACGTTCGCCCAGGGTGCTGGAGTGCCTCTCAGGAGGTGGTGGGGGCAGCCTTACTTTCAGTTGATCGCCCGCATCGGCAGTCGCGGCGCCGACGAGCAAGCGGTGATGCCGATCAGACTGGCAGCCAATAAGCCCGAGGACATTTCGCGCGCGGCTTTCCTGTTCACGCCACGCGAAACGGGACGGCTCTATCTCTACCTGAACGACGCCGCTCTTGGGCTACCGGGGTATTATGACCTCTTCTATCGGAACAACAGCGGAGCCGCCCGGATAACTGTCGAAAATGTCAGCGGCTACTGAGCAGCCGTTGACCGATGTGAATTCATACTGCCACCCGCTTGAACGGCGCAGTGCCTCGAACGGGACATGGTGGACAGGACAAAGAGGAGATACAGGTCATGCGCCGCGTCTATCTGCTCATGGCTACCATCGGTATTCTGGTTTGCCTCGCCGTTGCGGCCATCTTCGTGCGCATGGACTATTTCGGGCGCTTGCTGGCTGACAAGGTGCTAGCAAACGCCGCCATGCCAACCGAACAGGAAATGCCGCCAACTTCCGGACAGATCCCCTTTTCCTCTGCGGATATCCAGATTATCGGCGGAAGGGGCGAAGGGCTAAGTTGCAGCCTGCCCAATCTTTTGGCCGACCTCGCCTTTCCCCAAGAAGAAGGGCGCGAAGCGATCGGCCTGCAGATGCGACAGGCATGTGCCACGCATGACTATTGTTACAGACACGGCGCCGCCACCTACGGCTATACCCAGGCCGATTGCGACTTCCTTCTCCAGGAGCACGCGTTCCGACTTTGCTACTTCATCGAGCGGCGGGAACCGGGAAGTGACATGGAGGCCAAGCAAAGCAAATGCATTCGCGACGCCCGGCTGGTGACCCTCGGCGTTCGTGCCGGCGGAAGCGATTCCTTCCGGCCGCTGAACCCGAGCGTAGACGCACTATCCCAGGGTCTCGAACATAAAGCTGGCCTTGATGGCAAAGCCTCGACCTATTTTGAGTTCGACCCGTATCCTGTCCGATCTCTTTCCTACGCTGTCTATCGAATTGCGGATGCCCCCGATCCGACAGGAACGCTCCAAGGACTAAAGGGGCTCTACAAGTTCTCAATGCGGCCGTCCGGCATTTTCGTTTCGGTTGCGACCATAGGCAAAGGTGCGGAGGTTGGGCCGCTTTCACTATACGTAAAGCTGCCTGGCGACCCGTCCTACATCGTGAACGCCCCGGTCGTCGTCGCTTCAATACACGACGGCAGGAAGGAAGATTGGTTCGTATGGTGGCAGCGACGTGGTCTCAGCGAAACCGGCGGGCGCATCCTGGCGATTGCTCCACGACGTGCCACCAAAGAGGATTGGAACTGCCTCTACCTCGCCGGCATGACAGAGGAGATGCTCGGTGAGCGCGACGCGTGCAGCAGGCGCAATGCCATAGCGATCGTCGAAGTAGGCAAGGCCGACCGACCCGACGATGGTGGGTTCTCACAGGTCGTTGCCGCCCACGGCGCGCAGCCGGCATCCGATACGCTTCACCTGATGGCGTTGCAGACCAACAGTTGTCATAGAAGCGGGGCGAATGCCCCTTGCTTTCGCGACATTCTCATCGGTACGGCACTGCGCCGAAAGCACCAGCCGCAAGAGCCCCTTCGGGTGACGGACCAGCTCGCGAAAGAAGCCGCCAATCATCGACAGGACGAAAGCAACGTCTATCGCAACTACGTCGCTGCGCCGCTGGTTTTCCAGTCCGCCAACGACCGCGATCCGCTCCTGACCTGGGCGCGCAGAGACAAGGACTACCAATCGAAGGCCCTCGTTCGACGAATTGGCATCGCCCGAAAGACCTCAAGGCTCTCGAACGATACTGGTCGCTCGCGTGGTTCCGTGTGGTTGACGGATATACAGGAAAACGACGAACCGCTTTTTGCCTTGGGTCGGGCAGGCGAACGCCAATCGCTAATTGCGATCCGAAAGTCCGACGATACTGGAGTGGGTCGCGTTGAGATCCGCCAATGGCGATTGCCCGGACTGCGGGACGACGACACCGGCGAGGCGCCATTGGTTAAATCAAATACTGATGCATGCCGACCGAACCTCGAAGGTACGTGGCTGGCCAGACCACCTATTGTCGTTTCCATCGGCTCGGACGAAGCCGTCGTCCTCCTGTCGCGCGTCGTTAGCGCGAAGGATGCTGATGGCGGCTACGGATTGGGATTGGCGACGCTCAAGATCGGAACCGATGGGCGCTGTTCCGAGAGCCTTTTCGCTGGGCCAACGATCCCTGCGGTAGAGCTAATTGCGAAAGTGACCGCCGACGACAGTGGCAAGGCATTGCAACCTCAGCAGCGGGAGATCCTGAAGCAAAGGCTGAAGCAGAAACGCCTCGAACTCATTCGACAGACCCCGATACTTGTCGACGATTTGAATGGAGACGACAAGCTCGACGTAGTCTTTCCTGGCGCCGGAAACACCCCGAGCGCAAGGATAGTGGCGCGTATTAGCAAAGACGGGATATTTTTGCCAGAGCAGGTAATGGCGGAAAGCACGACCCAAAAATAAATGCGTATCTTTATTGTCAATTAACACAGGCCATTCGAGTAAATGGGAGGCTCAAGTGAGGACAAGTCTACGCGGAATTTGCGCAATGCTTGCTGAAGAGGCGATCGTCTTGGCGGGTTACAACGACGGTACGGGCACCATGACGATCGGCGCTGGCCACACTGCGGCTGCCGGTCCACCGGTCCCTCGCTCCGGAATGACGATCTCGCTTACCGAGGCTATAAATATGTACCGCAATGACCTGGCCGAGACAGAAAGTCAGGTCCAGTCTGCGGTCAGGGCAGTGCTCTCCCAGCACCAGTTCGATGCCCTCGTCTCTTGGCATTTCAACACAGGTGCGATTTCGAGCGCCACTTTGACGCGGAAGCTCAACACAGGAGACGTGACCGGTGCTGCTGCCGAGTTCGCACGCTGGAATAAGAGCAAGGGAAAGGTCCTTGAGGGACTTATCGCCCGTCGCGAGCGTGAGACAGCAATGTTCTTAAAGGGCGATTACGGCAGTCCGAGTGTCCGTGTTCTAGAAAGCAAGGGTGGTCCGGAAGAGGTCTTCACCGCCGACCAAATCGAAGCCCTCCTCGGCGGTGCGGTGAGCTCGGAGGACGAGCAGACCACCGAAGACCTGCTAGCCAATCCGATCTCACAGCTCTTGCCGCTTCACCGACCCAAGCAGACATTCGGAGTCACCAAAGCCGTGCTCCAGAAGTTCTACGACCTCATTCCCGAAGAAGGGCATGACGATGTTGTGGCAGTTGTCGCCGTCCGCGGCTACTACCTCAACGCAATGGGTAAGGAGGGAGCCAACGACCGCGGCATCTATGACGACGCCATCTTCGTGGTCGAACCGAGCGGTGTGCACAACTTCAACGGCAATACCGATCCCGGCAGATTCGCTCGTGGTATCGCCAAATTAAAGTCGCGCCAGGCAATCCGATACCGCCCCGGCCCGCACGGGTTTTCACGCAAGAACGGGCCTTATCCCGCCTTTCGGCAGGATAGCAACTGTACCGTCATACGCGATGAAACCGGCGAAGATACGGACTCGCCGACGGGCCGCTTCTGGATAAATCTCCATCGCGGCGGCATCACGTCCACCTCGAGCCTCGGGTGCCAGA
This sequence comes from Ensifer sp. 1H6, assembly GCF_001976035.1. Classification (NCBI taxonomy): domain Bacteria; kingdom Pseudomonadati; phylum Pseudomonadota; class Alphaproteobacteria; order Hyphomicrobiales; family Rhizobiaceae; genus Ensifer; species Ensifer sp. 1H6. Next base: position 10,765 of record NZ_MOAI01000062.1, read on the forward strand.
CGGTTCCGCCGCACCAATGGAATGAATTCAAGACGCTGGTGGATGGCCTGCTGAAGAAGCACGGCCAGGAAACCTTTTACTACGTACTCGTGGATCAGCAAGATGTGCCACAGGAGGAGCTAGCCGTGTCCGTCGTTACACAATCCAACACCCCCGAAGTCGCGCAGGCAGAAATCAACTCAGCCCAGGTGCTTCAAGAAATGCTGACACTCATCGCGATGTTGCGTGGCCGCAAGTCCGCGTCCAGCTCCGATCTGACCAGCCTGCAGGACATCTTGCGCATAATTCTGCCTCAGGGGCCCCTAATCAACGGCGGGATACAGATTACAGAACAAGTCAAAGACGACCCGCTCGTCTCGAAGAGTGATACCGAACTCACACCGGTCAACGGTGCGTTCGGCAAAGCGATCGGACATGCGCTTGACGGCCGAAAGACCGCAATTGGTATCATCGGTATGCTGGCCACGACGCTCCTACCGATCTTCTTTCCGCAGTGGGCGCCAGTTGCAGCAGTCGCGGGGCCCCTGATTGACACTGCTGCAAACACCGCCGGTACTGCGGGTGCTGCGACCCCTGCAGCAGGAGGACTAGGACGCGAACTGGTGACGGCAGCCTTCCCGATTTTTGCTGGGATTACGAGTTGGGGGGCGATCGGAAAGCTCGAGAAATGGGTCCGCACACTTCGCGATGCAATGCCGTCCGGTTCATCCCCATGATTAGACCAACGCCAAAGGTAAGAGAGTGACGGCGAGGTAACTGGCCCGCGTCTGAACACGAATCGACCAAAGTAGCCTGAAGGCGCGCGCTGAACGACATTGGGAGGTGGGAATGGGTCGTCATCTTATCTGTTTGATCAATGGCACGAAGGTGTCGGCGAACCAAGCATCAGAGTATCAGGGCTACTCCAACGTCTATGAACTCGCGTACATGCTTCAACTGCACGGCACTGGCCTTCGATCGGTCGCCAATCGTGCGTTCTCGGGCGCGACATTTTTTTGCCGTCAACAATTCTTGACAGATCATTCCAGAATGACTATCTGGTCTGCATGGCGAGATCAAAGGAATTCGACAAGGAGCAGGCGCTAGACGCCGCAATCGACGTCTTTCGGGAACACGGATTCGAAGGCACGTCGACAGACATGCTTATCAAGTCGATGAAGATCGGGCGGCAAAGCCTCTACGACACGTTCGGAGACAAGTGGGATCTCTATCGGTCTTCAGTCGAGCGCTATGCGATGGCGGAGACTAGCGCCCATATCGAAACCCTTCGCAGCGAAGTTCGAGCCGTGGAGGGAATTCGGGCAATGGTTGGCCGTGTTGTGGCTGAGGCGAACAAGGCATGCCTCGGTGTCGGCTCGATTTGCGAGTTCGGTCAAACGCGGCCGGACCTCATCGTTGTCAATCAGGTGGCCGACCGCCGCCTCAAAGAAGTTATGCGGCAACGCATCGCCGAGGCGCAAGCCGCTGGCGATTTGTCATTGGAGTCCTCTCCCGCCGAGACAGCCGAGTTTTTGATCGCCAGCTTTGCCGGCATCCGGATCGCGGCACGTGGAGGTGCCGATTTCGCTCAACTCGAATCGCTTGGACGACTGGCCCTTCGCGCCGTCAGGTAGAAGCCGGGAAAAATTTTACTCAATTCTGGAATGAACAGTCAAGAAAGGATGCCATTGTGAAAGCAGTAGTGATGACTGAGGTCGGCGGATCCGACGTAGTGGACCTCATCGAATACCCACAACCATTGGCCCGACCGGGTTGCGCCGTAGTCCAGGTTTCCTTTGCGGGCGTGAACTTCATGGACATCGGCGTGCGACAAGGCATGGCCTGGATGGACATAGCGAACCCGAAAATCCTCGGCGTCGAGGGTGCCGGCCGCATCGTCGAAATCGGTGAGGGTGTCGCCGATTTCGCAGTTGGCGATCGGGTGGCCTGGGTTTACTCCCCGGGGAGCTATGCCGAGTATGTCTCGATCCCGAGCGTGTCTCTCGTCAAGATCCCCGAGCGCATTGATGATCGAACAGCGGCGTCCGTCATGATGCAGGGTCTGACAGCAAGCCATTTCGCCACGGACTTTTATCCGGTTCAGTTTGGCGACATTGCCTTGGTACACGCCGCAGCGGGTGGCGTTGGCCTTCTCCTGACACAGATCATCAAACGCCGCGGCGGCACTGTCATCGGACGCGTTTCGTCCGAAGACAAGGTGGCCATCGCAAAGGAAGCGGGGGCAGACCACGTCATCGTCGACAGCCAGGGCCTGTTTGCCGACGAAGTCCTTCGTCTAACCGATGGACTGGGTGTCAACGTGGTTTACGACGGTTCCGGACCCAAGACCTTCAAGGGATCTCTGGACTCACTCCGGCGCTCTGGAACATTCTGTTGGTTTGGGCCTATTTTGGGAGGTCCAGGGCCGCTCGATATCATGAGCCTGCCGCGGAGCATCAAGATCGGCTACGCCACGTTCTTCGATCACATTCATACACCCGAGCTTCTACGATCTCGGAGCCAGCAACTCTTCGATTGGATCGAGGACGGGTCGTTGAAGGTGACGATTGGCGGCACATATTCTCTTGCAGATGCGCGCCAGGCCCATGCCGACATGGAAAGCAGGGCAACGACTGCCAAGCTCTTGTTGATCCCTTAATGGACCAAGTCAGAGATGACAAAAATAAGCAGGGCAGCCCTGCGTTGGGCCTGACGCCTGACACGTTCAGGTACATCGTGGACGCGCTTTGGCCTGTTACGGTGCGCGGCAAACTAAACACTCGTAGTCCCGCATGATACATTATGCGATCTTTTCAGCACAGATCGAGAACAAAACAGCAACAGGCACTGAAGTGCCTCGCTACGACATAGTCGGCCATGCAACGGGACCGAGCCTAGATCGGCCATTTTGGAGGCCGTCTTATATTTGCTTTCAACATGCTCCCCCGTTTCACGCTTATGCGCGTAACTGGGGGCCGCGATCCAGGCGGCTCAGAAGAAACTCACATCAGCCCCCGGTCCGCCTGAGCCTCACGGTTTTCTATCGGCAGCGGCGAGACGTGACACCGAAAGCTCGCGCAAGAATTTAGGGAGTAAGAACGTCTGGCTGGTAAATCCGCCGCGTGGGGGCAACGCAATGGACAGACCGAGCTTCATTTATTTGTCGAATACGCCAGTTGGGCATCTGTCTGCGGATGACGCCGCGACTATCAAACGCAATCAATATTACGAATGGAATTAGGTGCCATGCCGAACTTTGAAAGTGGTTTTGGTGGTTTCATCGACTCGTCGACAAAACGTTGGTCCCGTCACTTAGAACAGTTAGCCGCAAACGGGCTCGGCGATTTCTACCGCGAGACCCTGTTGGAGGAATATGGCGGCCGTACTCTGACGCATTATACCAGCCTTGAAGGTTTTCGCTCGATCATAACAAACAGTGAATTGTGGGCATCGAACATCCGTTTCCTCAACGACCGAAGGGAAATGGATTATGGAATTGATGAAGCAATCAAGTTCCTAGAGGCAAACGACGGTAACGATGACAAGGAAACAGCTGAACTTTTCGCAGCCGTGAAAGAGCGGCTGACGAACAACATTCCAGAAATCTACGCTTGCTGCTTTTGCGAACATAATGACAGTCTCGGGCAATGGCGCGGATACACTGGCGGAGGCCAGGGGGTAGCAATCGAGTTTAATGCGCGCGCACTAAACGATCATTTTGAAACTGAGTTTCAGCGGACAAGCCTCTACAAGGTCATCTATGGTGAAGACCACACTAGGTTTTCACTTAAGAAGGCTATCCGGAGGATTTTCGGGCGGGTGGATATCGACAACGATATTTCCGAAGTTGTAGGCCCGGAGACCACGATAGAGGGTCGGTTGCTAAAACTTTTACTGCGACTTGCACCGCAGTTTAAGCACGACGCATTCAAAGACGAACTTGAATGGCGATTGATCGTCAACAGACCAAGCGATGTAAGCAAGATCGCTTTCCGTACACGCGACAATGTCCTGGTACCTTATGTGAAGCTCGGAGACAAAGACAAACCATTACCAATTGGCCGGGTGATTGTTGGACCGGGCAAGGATATGCACCTAACAGAGCAAAGCGTTCGGATGTTTTTAGGTACGCAGTCGCACTATCTTGGTGTGAAGGTTGAGAAATCGACAGTGCCATTCCGCACATGATTGAACGAATCGGTGCGAACCGAGCGCGCCAACAAGAAAGCCCTCCGTGTGGAGCATTATGCCGGCGTCGAGGGCAAGACGCCGTGGGGGCAGCTGATGTTGAATTGCGCTGAGAGCTGACCCGGAAATTGCGCCGAGAAGTGAGGTATCGTCATTACCTCCAGCGCAAGGGTTTCTACCAACACATTTATCGGAAGCGGAGCCACCTGGCATTAAACTACGGTGGGGTCGGTGTTTCGATCCCAGCGCGCGAATTGCGTTTCGCCTAGATTGCGCGCTTCGCAAAAGCTGGACATTGATTCCGCTAAATCCCGGACAGCGCTGGAATGCACCCCTCAACTGAGACATATTAAGTAGCGGACAGTTTCTCGAATACAGGAACTGGAAATGGTTGGAAGAAAGCCGAGATTTAGCGAAGAAGAGAAGCTCTCCATGCTCGTGCGGATGCA
>NZ_MOAI01000063.1:0-14756 GCF_001976035.1 Ensifer sp. 1H6
GGAACACCGAGGACAGCCGATCGAAGGTCAAAACACCGTCGGGCTTGGGATAGTCGATCTTTTTGTGCTGGGCGGCCGGTTCGAGGCTCTGCGCGTCGGTCTTGCCGTGTTTCAGCGTGCCGAAGAAGGAGAAGCCGAACAGCTGGTTGATCCACATGTCGAGACCGCCGAGCGCCACGCCGACCGCCGTGCATTCCTGCCTGACATTGGCGGAAATTGCCCGGCGTGCTTGTCACGCATTGCGATCTAAGCATAGAGGCGCCGCTGCCACCGGTTCGGATACAGTGGCGGCATATCTCCCCGGCTTGGATTACTTGCGAGCGATCTCCCGCAAAAAAACATCGGCCAGGACCAGAACCAATACTGGTTCATCCGCGTCAGGAAGCCGACCCTCGTCACGCGGACGCCCAATGCGTAGGGATTAGCCAACCTCAAGCAGGCTGGCAGTTTTCGCGACCGAGGGCGCCTTTGAACTCGATGGTTGTGAATGCAAGGCTTGTGTCGCCGATGTTGGTGAGATCGTGGACCATGACCTCGTTCTCCTCAAATGTGAAGACGTTGCAATCGCCTGTTTTGTACTCCGTTTCCACAGTGTGCCCATCGGAGTACATCGAGCGTGAACGGCCGGGCGCAAGAGCGATCCAGCAATAATCCAACTCATGCCGGTGGAAGCCCAGCCGTTCGCCGGGCGCAAGAGTGATGTGCCAGACTCGCACAAGATCGTTCTCCGACACCAGGGTCTGACCGACCCGAGTGTCAGCATTTGCGATTTCGTCGCGAAGTGCTTTCGATACGTCAAGGCCATACATAACCAGCAATGTCATCCTGATTTTTCCCGTCACGTGGTGGGTATGACACCACCATCAATGTTGATCACGTCTCCGCTCACGAACTCTGCCAGGTCCGAGGCGAGATAGAGTACGGCCGTTGCGACATCACTTGCGGTTCCCAACCGTCCGGCAGGCAATTTCGATTCCGCCAGAAACGCGTCGACCGCGCCGTCGATCGTCGTGCCGTAACGCTCGGCAAGCGCATGCAGGAAGCCGCCGGGCCGGTCCCAGAGTTCGGTGCGGATATGGGCGGGCGCAACGACATTCGAGCGGATCCCCTTCGGTGTGAACTCCCGGGCCAGCGCCTTGGAAAGCAGCGTGATAGCCGCCTTGGAGGTGCTATAGTCCGGAAGCAGCGGATGCGGCATGCGGCCAGCTTCCGAACCACAATGGATGAGGACACCGTTCTTCTGCTCGAGCATGGCCGGCAATACGGCCCGCGCCATGCGGACATAGCCCATGAGATTGACGTTCAGCGTATGTGCCCAATCCTCGTCGCTCACATCGAGAAACCCGCTGCGCGTTGGGCAGATGCCGGCATTGTTGAAGAGAACGTCGATGCGGCCGAACGCCGTCAGCGCGGCGTCCGCCACTATTTCTCCAGCGCCCTTCTCCCCAAGATCAGCCTCGCATCTAAGCCATTGGTCGCGCGGCCCCACATCTGCGGCCGATGACATATCGCGGCTGACGCCAACCACGCGAGAACCCTCCGCGAGGAACATCTTGGCTGTTTCGAGCCCGATGCCAGAACTCGCGCCGGTAACAATAACGACTTTGTCTTTCAGATTCAGGTTCATGGCTGCTGCCCGCTCCACACGCTTTTCGTTTGCGGCAAGGATGCCACAGAAAGAGTGGAACGCGTCAAGGTACCTTCGGCCAACCACGCTCTGCGCTTCTTCAAAGGAGCTTCAGCTTCGTCGTGCGCGAGACCACCGATACCGCGATCACGATGATGATGCCCTTGACGATGCTCTGGACGTAAGTGTCCATGCCCATCAGGTTGAGACCATTGTTCATGATGCCGATCAGCAGCGCTCCGAAGAACGTGCCCATGACCGTCGCAGTGCCGGGGCGAAGCATCGTCATGCCGATGAACACGGCCGCGAGACCGTCCAGCAGATAGGTTTCACCGCCATTCGGTTGGCCGGAACCGAGGCGAGCCGACAGGATGATCCCGGAGATCGCAGCGAAGAACGAACTCAGCGCCATCCCGTAAACGCGGTAGGAACGTACCTTGATGCCCGAAAGCTCGGCGGCGCGCGCGTTGCCGCCTACGGCATAAAGGTAACGGCCGAAGGTCGTACGCTCCATGACGAACCACGAGCCGGCAACGATCGCAAGCATTATCAGAGCCGGGTACGGCATGATGCCACCGACCCTCCCTTGCCCGATGCTGAGATACTCAGCTGGAATGCCCCCGTAGATCGCGCGCCCGCCCGAGATCATGAAATTGATGCCCCACAGAATCGAGCCGGCGGCAAGCGTCGCGATCAACGAGGGAACGCCCACCCCGACGACCAATGCGGAATTAATGAGACCGACGCCCAGGCCTGAGCCGAGCGCGGCGAGGACGGCAAGCGGGATCGGCACACCCGCCACCATGAGAAGTGGTGCGAGCAGACCGGCGAGACCGACGACATAGCCGACGGAGAGATCCATTTCCTTGGCGGCAAAGCCGAAGGTCAACCCGACGGCGACGATGGTCAGCATCGAGATCTGCTGGAGAATGTTGACGAGGTTGGTGCCGGTGAAGAACCGGTCCGTGCCGATCGCAAATGCCAGGAAGAGCACGACGAGAACGGCAAGTGTGCTGTACTTCTGGATAAGCGTCCCAAGGCGCATCGGCCGAGATGCTTTTTCCGGAACGATAATTGTTGTCATGGTCATTGGGTCACCCCCGCAATTGCATTGATGAAAACAGCCTCGCTAAAGTCGCGGCGGGCGATCTGATCGGCATCCCGCCCATTCCTGAACGCCACAACACGATCGGCGACATGGGCAATTTCCAGGAGATCGCTTGAAGCGACGATTACGGCAGCACCCTTTTCGGCGAGCGAGGTGATGAGGTCATGGATCTCGCGCTTGGCACCGACATCCACACCTTCGGTGGGCTCGAGAAAGACAAAGAGCTTGTATTTCCCCTCGGAGGCGAACTGCCATTTGGCGACAGAGACCTTCTGCTTGTTGCCGCCGCTGAGCTCGACGACCTTCGTCTCGGTGCTCGACGTCTTGATGTTCAACCGCTTGATCAGGCGGCGCGTCTCGGTGCGTTCGCGCCCGGCGTGGACGACGCCGAACGGCTTCACGCTCGTTTCCTGGATGCCGGCCATCGACATGTTTTCCCGGACGGTCCAATCGCCGATCATCGCGTTGATCATGCGATGATCCGGGATGAGGGCAGCCCCGTACCGTTTCATGTCACGCACGCTGGCCCGCCCGACATCCCTGCCCTTGAACCGATAGTGGCCTTCGCCAGCAAGGCGCGGCTCGAAGAGCGACTGGGCGAACTCGAAATGGCCGGAACCGGTAAGCCCGATCAGGCCGAGGATCTCACCGCTGCGGACCGTCAGGCCATCCATGTGGAATCGCTCTCCCTGCCAACTTTGGACGTCGACGACGATCTCCGCATCATCTGCCAGCGTGCGCTCTGTCGGTGCACCGTCCAGCGAGCGATGCTGCTCACCGGACTGCCCGCGGTTCAGCATGAGGTCGATCAATTGCCGCTCGGTCACTTGATGGTGCTCGGCGGAAAGATGGCTCACCTTGCGGCCGTCCTGCAGCACGGTAATCTCGTCGCATAAATCGATCACCTCCTGAAGGAAATGACTGATCAGGACGACCGCCATCCCGGCATCGGACAATTGGCGGATCAGGGTCCAGAGGCTCTGCTTCTCCTTGGCCGGCAGCGTTGCCGTTGGCTCGTCGAGGATCAGAACCTTTGGGCGCGAATGCAGTGCTCGCAGGATTTCGATGACCTTTTGATCTGCGTAGGGAAGTTCATCGACCCTGCGATTGATTTCGATCGCTGTGTCGGGGAACCAATGTTTGGCCAAGACTTCTGCCTGCCGCTGGACTTCGCGCCGGTTGATGAAGAAACGGCTTTTTACCGGCTCGAAACCGAGACAGATGTTCTCCGCCCCGGTCAGATGGGGCACGAGGCTGCCTTCCTGCGACACGAGCGAAACACCGTTTGCAACGGCCGCTGCCGGGTTTTCGAAAGCCACCGACCGCCCGGCCATGCTGAGCGTGCCGGCCGTTGGTTGAACGGCGCCGCTCAGAATGCTCACGAGCGTCGTCTTGCCGGCACCGTTCTCGCCGACGATGCCGTGCACCCGCCCCTCGACGATCTCGATGGACACGCCGTCGAGTGCCAGCGTCCCCGGCCATTGCTTCGTGATGTTCTCAAGAACAATCGACATATTGCACCTCCGAAGTGGACGGGCGGAAACGCCGCCCGTCCGACCCGTTTACTTGCAGTTGTCCTTGGTGAAGAGCGTGGCACCGTAGTAGACGATGTCCTTGCCATTCGTGACTTCCTTTGGGTGGTCTCCATCCACCAGAACGCGCTTGGCGTAGCTTGCCAGGTTGACGCCCCATTCCTCGAATTGCTGCCGCCCGGTTGCGACAAACATGGAGTTCGGCTCGCAGATCGCCTTGATCGCCTCGGGGTGTCCGTCCATGCCGGAGACCGGTACATTCAATCCAGCTCCCTGGAGCGCGGTGATAGCTGCCTGCGCCGGTTCGTCCCACGGGGTCCAGACGGCCGTGATTTCGTCGCCGTAGCGCGTTGCGAAGTCCTGCACGGCGTTCAGCGTTTCCTGGTAGAAGTTCGCCACGTCGAAGTTGTACTCGCCGATGATCTTGACCTCGGGATACTCCTTCAAGATCGCGCGCAGCGTGTCGGTACGCTCGCGAACGGGCTTGATCTTGTCGGTCGTGATGATGATGAGATTGCCCTTGCCCTTCATCTGACTGATCAGGCTGAGCGACACTTCGGCGGACATCTGCCAATTGTTCGTGGTGATGTCCGCAGTCGAGCCCGGGATCCAGCCGGAATCGACCGTGTAGACAGGAATGTGCGCCGATTCTGCGCCCTTTAGGGCGTTGCTGGATGCACGCAGGTCCGCGTAGGTCACGTAGATGACGTCGACGCCTCGGTTTACGGCATCCTCGATGTTGTTGGCGACCTTCTCCGCAGACCCCGCGGAGTCGAGATAAGTCACTTCCCAGTCGGTGATTTTGTTGTCATCCAGATACTTCTTGAAGCCATCCTGGGTGCGCTGTTCTGCCTGGAACGCTGCGTTGCCCTGGACCCAGCCGACTTTGACGGGTTTGGCCAGCGCCGGCGAGGCGGCCCAAAGCGCGATGATCGCAACACCGGTGAATTTCAGAACTGTCGACATGATTTTTCCTCCCATTTTGTCGTCAGATTGATAGAAAGCCGCCGTCGATATTGAGATCGACACCGGTGCAGTAACTTGCTGCCTCACTCGACAGGAACACCGCCGGCCCGCCGACCTCATGCGGCTGCCCCATGCGTTTCATCGGCGTCATGGCGGCAAAGATGCGGACATTCTCGGCCACTTCCGGCCGGCTGTTCATGGGAGTCGCCATGAAGCCCGGGCTCAGGCAATTGACGCGAACACCTCGTCCGGCCCACTCGGCCGCGAGGCTTTTCGTCAGGCGGATCACCGCCGCCTTCGTCGCGTCGTAATGCGCCTGCTCGAGGCCGGGAATTGCGGTTGAGCCGCAGATCGATGCCATGTTGAGGATGGAGCCTCTTCCACGGGCCAGCATCCGGCGACCCTCGACCTGGCACGACCAGAAGAGCCCGTTGAGGTTGATGTCCATCATGCGCAGGAACTGCGCATGCGGCATGACCTCGGCGGCACCGACATTGGCGATCCCGGCGCTATTGACGGCAATATCGATCTCCCCGAGCTCCTGCTCGGCACGGTCGAATGCGGTCTCGATCGACACCGGATCCGTAACGTCTCCCGCAAGCACGAGCATCTGCCGGCCGCAAGCAGCGATCGACGCCGACGTGTCCGCCTGGTTGGACGCGCCCGGCAGATCGAAACTGGCGATGTCGGCTCCCGCTTGCGCCAGCGCAATGGCGATCGCCTGACCGAGGCCGCTGCCGGCGCCGGTGATGAAGGCGCGCTTGCCGGTGAGATCAAACCTGTTCAACTGCTCCTCCCAAAACATCATGGTTTTTCATAGCTCTATTGGGGCCGGCGATTGAGGTCGTTGCCGTGAATTCAATCTTCAGTCCCGCTGAAGAAGGCTCAGAGAATTGCCCGGATCGTGCCGCCCTCCGCGCGCATCGCCATGCCGTTGAGGTGCGCGCTCGCGGCAAGGTGTACGACGCTGCGGGCCACTTCCTCGGGCTCGATCATCCGCCGGATAAGCGACGTCGGCTCGGTTTCATCGAAGTAATCGGAGACAACGGTGTCGCGGGTCATCCCCTTCTCGTCGGCGATTTCCTGGTGGTAGCGGCGAACCGCTTCGGTGTTGGTCGGGCCCGGCAGGATGGTGTTGACTCTCACCCGCGTACCCTTCGTCAATTCGGCAAGCGACCGCGACAGACCCAGCAGGCAGGTCTTCATGGAACCATAATGGGCCATCCAGGGCTGCGGCTTGACCGCACTTTCGCTGCTGATGAAAACCACACTGCCCTCGCCGCGCGCCAACATGTCCTTCAATGCCAGCCGCGACATCCGCACGCCGGTCATGACGTTCACATCGAAATACCGGAACCAGTGCTCGTCCGTCGTTTCGAAGAAATCACGGACTTCAAAAATACCGATGTTGTTGATGAGGATGTCGACGGGGCAATGGGAAGAAGCGAAGGCATAGAGCCGCTCGGCCTCACCTTGCGCCGTGAGATCCCCGGCAAGGCCACGACAGCGCTTTCCAAGGGCTAAAATCGTATCCTCGACCTCATCGGCGCCGATGCCGCTCACGGTAACGTCGGCGCCTTCGGCCAGAAAGACCGAGGCGATCGAGCGCCCGATGCCGGTGGCACCCCCCGTTATCAGTACGTGTTTGCCGGCAAGACCATAATCCATTGAAAATTCTCCATGCGTCGCCGTTCGGTGGCCGCAAAGACGCACCGTCGGCAATAAGGGCGAAGTAGAACTCGATCAGGCGGCGCCGCGTAGCCTTGGATATTCGGTCCGGCAGAGCTCAGCGCTGCGGCTCAGGCGTTTCACGCGCTGCAGGAGGAAATCGATGAACTCGGCCGTCCGCAAAGGCAGGCGGTGTCTCGGCTCGGACAGGAGATGGATGATCTCAGGGTCGCAATCAAAATCCTCGAGGACCGCGATCAACGTCCCTTCTTCCAGTTCACGTGCGACATCCCAGGATGACACGCGAATGAGGCCTTGGCCGCCCTTCGCAAGGTCTATCAGCGCCTGCCTGTCGGAGACCATGCGGTTGCCGCTGACGCGAACGACGGTCCGTTCACCGTTGACGGCGAACACCCATTTGTCGGCTGCGGACTTGCCGTCGAGATAGATGAGACAATTGTGTGCCCCCAGATCGCAAGGAGCGTCCGGGGCGCCGTTGCGCGCCAGGTAGTCTGGCGCGGCACATATGACCATCGGGTTCTCGCCGAGCTTGCGGGTGGTCAGTGCACTGTCGGGCAAGGCACCGAAGCGGATGACGATATCGCAATCGTCGTCAACCAGATTGACGTCGTCGTCGCCGAGGATGAGGCGGAAACCGATTTCCGGATGTGCTGCACCGAACTCACTGGTCAATGGGATCAGATATTTCCGGCCGAACTCCGAGGGAGCGGCAATCGTCACCGTACCGTTTGGATTCTTCTTGCGCGCACGCATCGTCTTGTCGAGCCGTTCGAAATCCTCAAGGATGGCCTGCGACGTTTCGAAGAGGTACCGCCCCTCCTCCGTCAGGCAGAGGGAACGTGTTGTTCGCTTCAAGAGAGCGACCCCGAAATGACATTCAAGCGCCTTGAGGCGCCCGCTCATCGTTGCCGGCGACAGGCCGAGCTTTGAAGCTGCAAGCGAAAAACTGTTCGACTTGACGATCTCTGAGAAGACACGGAGGTCCTGGATGCTGTTCATCGACCCACCTCCACTTGCGGTATGAACTGCCCGAGACGGGGCATGCTCTCGACAAGACCGGCGACGAAGACTTCGACGCGCGCCCGGATGATAGGATCGAGATCATCCGGTATCTTGTTGCGGTAAATGTATTTGCGCACACCCATGTAGAAGAAGCTGGAGTGAAAGCCCCAGACGATCTCCAGCGCCAGTTCGTCGGCCTGTGGGCCGGATGGAACGGCGACCCCGGCCTCCGCCGCAATCTCCGCGAAGATCAGCGGAAAGGTCGTTTCGTGCAGGAGGCCAAGATACTTCTTGGTGATCTGCGGGTCTTCCAGCGCCGAAGCGATGAAAATACGGATCCAACGCTCGTCCAATATCGCCTCGGTATAGGCGCTCAGGTAGCGAACGAGGCGTTCCCGGATCGAGAGCGACCGATCCGCGAGTAGTTCGTTCCAGCCCGGATCCCAGCGTTTCAGATAGACTTCATCGTAGATCTTCTGGAGCAGGTCATCACGGTTCTTGAAATAGCGGTAGAGCAGTGGCTGGGAAACGCCGAGCGCATCGGCGAGCTCCCGTGTTGTGAACCGAAGCCCTCTCTGAGCGACGAATTCGATGGCAAATTCCAGGATTTGCTGTTCGCGGTCTGCCGCATCAAGGTATTTTCGTGCTGCTTTTGCCATAGCCTATCGTTCCGACACGCGGGTGGTGTCAGCCCTTCACGCCTTTGAAAATCAGACTTGGCTCCGACCTGAATACCGGTCGGGAACCTCCCATGCCCTCTCCCTGAGCTGTCATAAGAATTAACACCACCACCAAAACTGATCAAGTGATAATTTATCAATTGATAATTTCCGTCAGATCGCCCGCACCAGGAAATCTAGAAACCGGCGGATTCTCTGAGGCACATGTGTCTGGGCCGAATAGATGGCCGAGATCGGCTCGCTCTCCCCTGCATCCCAAGGCACGAGCAGCCGGACGAGCCGCCCTTGGTCAAGATCACGGCCGATGTGAAATTCGGAAAGCCGGGCAACGCCGGCCCCCTGCAGCGCAAAGTGCCGCATGGATTCGCCATTGTTGACAAGCAGCCGGCCACTGACATCGACATGCACCGATGCGCCGTCCGTAGGGTCCCTGAACTGCCAGGTGTTGAGGTGGGGACGGCCACCGAAGGTGAGACACGCATGCTGGCGCAATTCCTCGGGACGCACTGGCTCACCGTGCCGTGCGAGATAGTTCGGTGCAGCAACGATGTGCCTGGGTGACTCAAGCAACCGACGGGATCGGAGCGAGGAATCGCGAAGGGACCCGGTTCGGATCGCGACGTCCGTTTTCTCCGCGATCAGGTCGACGGGATCATCGCTGAACTCGAGATCGATCCGCATGCCCGGATTTTCGTCGAGGAACCGAACCACGAGCGGAGAGAGGACATGCGTGCCGAAAGGCAGGTTGGTGCTGACTTTCAAAAGCCCGCCGACGGCCTCTGCCTTTCGGGCAATCTTTGCTTCGGCCTCGGCAATTTCCTGCACGATGGCGCGTGAGGTCTTGTAGAAATCGGTTCCCTCAGTGGTCAGTCGGAAACTGCGGGTCGAGCGTACGACCAACTGGACGCCCAAGCGCTTTTCGAGCCGCGTGACGAGCTTGCTGACGGCTGATGGCGATATCGAGAAGACCCGGGCCGCCGCGGAGAAACTGCCGGCATCGACAATCGTCACGAAGACTTCCATCTCAAGTGCGCGGTTCTGCATTTCGGCCACCATCGTGAAATTTGTTCATTTCAGTTATTCCCCAAAGCCACCTACCTGACCAGAGGCCAACCGGTCATCCTCTCGCCCACTCGTAACAAAGGGAGGAAATCATGTATCAAAAACGCGCATTGATCGTCGGTGCGACGGGTATCGTCGGGCTGAACGTCGCCGAACATCTCAGAGACCTTGGCGGCTGGGAAATCCACGGTGCCTCGCGCCGGCCACCGCTTGGAGCGTCCTATATCCAGCCACACACAGTTGATCTGTTGAAGCGAGACGAGGCGATTGCCGCCCTCTCCCACATTGCGCCGACGCACATCTTCTATTGCTCCTGGACACTCGGGTCGAACGAGGACGATAACATTCGCCTCAACGGCGACATGCTGAAGAATGTGCTTGACACCTTCAAGGACAAGGGCTGCCTGCAGCATGTCGGTGTCGTCACCGGCACGAAGCACTACCTCGGCCCCTTCGAAGACTATGGCAAGGTCCAGCCGATCACGCCCTTCCGCGAGACGGCGCCGCGCCTGCCCAAGAAGAACTTCTACTACGAGCTCGAAGACATCGTCATGGCCTATGCGTGCGAACACGACTTCGGCTGGTCGGTCCACCGTTCGCACACGATCATCGGCTATGCGGTCGGCAACCTCATGAACATCGGCGCGACGCTTGCCACGCACGCCTCGATCTGCAAGGCGACCGGCCGGCCGTTCCGTTTCCCCGGAAGCCCGACCGCCTATCGCGGTCTCAACGACATCACCGATGCACGGATCCTCGCCAAGCAGATTGTCTGGGCCGGTACCGAGCCGAACGCTCGCAACGAGGCGTTCAACGCGGTCAACGGCGATGTCTTCCGTTGGGAACAGCTTTGGCAGACGATCGCTGATTACTTCGAGATCCCGGTGGCGGACTACCCTGGCCATTACAACTCCCTTGCCGACCAGATGAAGGATCTCGGCAACGATTGGGCTGGCCTTGTCGGCGACCACGGCCTTCAGCCGAACAAGCTCGACCGTCTCGCGTCTGCTTGGCACACCGATCTCGACCTCGGGCGTCCGATGGAATGCGTGCACTCGATGGCAAAGGCAAGAGCGCTCGGCTTCACGGAAACGCAGGACACCGAACGCTCATTCATCGACGTGTTCGACCGGCTGCGCGCCGAACGCATCATTCCCTGAGCCAGGGCTAAATCGAAAGGAATCAGCGGCGCGCCACCGGTGCGCCGTTTTGCTTTGCATCGCTGGATGGTTGGCTTGGATGACGCGAGGGCTGCGAAGAACACAAAGAAACCGCGCCCTCGCGGAACGCGGTTTCGACATTTCCATGGGATTTGGCCGTATCAGGGAATCAGCGGTCGCGATCCTAGCCGGCGAGCCAGGCGGTCAAGCGACTTGACGCTCGCATTGACCTGCTCGCAACGGACTTCCGCCACCCCATCCACTTCCATGAGATAGGTACGGATCGGACCGACATAGGTCATCGCCATATTGGGGCAGGCCTTGCAGGCGCCGAACAGCTTGACGCTGACGACACCCTCCGGGCTGATGTCGGCGATTTCGATATCGCCGCCATGGCCGAGGATCAGGGGCCGGATACGCCCGAAGGCGGCTTCGAGCGCATCCGACGAAATGGCGGGCCGGGCAGTCATGCGACCAGCCCCAGCTCTATCTTCTTGGCTTCGATATCGACCCCCATGCCACGGGCAAAGGCCTTACCGAGGATGTTTTCCTTCATCTCGCGCGTGATTTCCGGATAGCCGTAGCGGTCCTGCAGTTCCTCGGGCATTTCGAGATTGGCGAGCGTGTCGATATAGGTCTGTACGTGCGGCCAGATGAAAGCTTCCGAGCCGTAGCAAATGCGATCAGAACCGACATAAAGCAGCGCCTCACCGAGCCGCTCCAGCATTTTCCATGGCTGCAGATAATACTGGTTAAACCACAGCGGCAGGATCAGGTAGATGTTGTCGAAACGGCTGGCGATCGAGATCGTCTCGTCGACATAGGGATCGCCGAGATGATGGATACCGAAATTCAGTTCGGGGAAGTCCGCTGCGGCGTATTGGATATCGTTTGGCTTGAACGCCTCGACCGGTCCGAGTTCCAGCGGAAAGCCCTTGTGAAACTGCACCATCTTGATGCCGAGTTCGATCGCTTTCTCCCACAGCGGGTAGGCGATGTCGCGATCATCCGCGCGCCAGGAACAACCGCGCCGCTGATATTGATAGAATTTCATGCTGACGGCGCCGAGTTCCTTGACCTGGCGTTCCATCTCCTGAAGCGCAAAATCGAGTCCGTGATAGGCGGGATCTACGCCGCCCGTCAGCACCACGCGCTTAGGATTCGATCGTGCAAAGGCGTCGCTGAGTTCAACCGGACCGAGCCCGGCCCGCCAGTGCGAGAACAGTGGCACGGAGCAGGCACTCGCCATGTCGGTATCCGAGTTCTCGAAGAGCATCTTGTTGCCCCATTCGAGATCGGGGTTCGAGAAGGTCTCGGTTTCCGGCGGCGGTCCGCGACGGCCGGTCAGGTTGATGAAACCGGCGATCTGCGAGCGCAGCAGCTTAACACGCCTGCCATCGCTTCCCGACTTGATCTGGTTGTCGCCGAAGTCCTGCGTATGGACCGCCGCGTCGAAAACAAACATCCCATCTTTCATAGCGTACCTCCTTGAACAAACCGCCGCTTTCACTGACGTCGATCTCTAGGTAGCATGAGGCAACCCATTCATTTCTTTGGAATAGTTGAAGATTGTTTTCAGGCAATCGTGCGAGCGGCCGCGCGTTTCCGCAGGTAAAACAAGCCTGTGATCAAGCATCCCGTGGGCAAAGTCCCGCGGCTGAGGACGAGGACAGGACGTGACCCAACCAGGCAAGATCGAAACAACCCGGGGCCGAAATAGCCTCAGACCGAGTGACCAGGAGATCGCTTTTCTCAAGGATCGCGCGAAGTTCTGTCGCCTTGAGACAATCAGGCTGATCGAGATCGCCAAAGTCGGGCACTACACCTCCGTCTTTTCAGCGGCGGAGCTGTTCTCTGCACTCTACTACGACGCCATGAACTTGAGGCGCGGCCAACCGAAATGGGAAGATCGCGATCGTTTCATGATGGGGAAGGGACACGCGGCCGTCGGGATCTTTCCTATCCTCGCGGACCTCGACTTCATCGATCGCGGCTTGCTTGACGGCTATACGCGTCTAGGCAGCCCGCTTGGCGACCATCCTGACATGACGAAGGTACCGGGCATCGATTTCAGCTCGGGTTCGATCGGCCACGCCCTTTCTGCGGGATGCGGCATGGCGCTCGCCGGACGCATGATGGCCAAAGATTTCTTCACCTTCGTGATGATCGGTGACGGGGAGTTGCAGGAAGGCCAAGTCTGGGAGGCCGCCCTTTTCGGCGCACATAACAGGCTCGGGAAACTGATCGGCATCATCGACCGCAACGGCTATCAGCTCGACGGTTCAGTTGACGACATCATCGGCGTCGAGCCGATCGTCGAAAAATGGCAGGCCTTCGGCTGGGAAACCCATGTTGTCAACGGCCACGACGTGGCAGCCGTCGCGACGCTGCTGCGTACCCTGAAAGCGGATGATGAACGCACCCGGCCCGTGATGATCGTTGCCCAGACGGTCAAGGGTAAAGGCGTCTCCTATATGGAGACCGAACCGGGGTGGCACCTCGGTTATCTCGATCCTTCGGATGCCGCCCGCGCAATTGCCGAAATCGAAGCGATGGAGATCTGAGATGAGTAAGCCTCTTTCCGACAAATCCTGGCAATACCGCCAGCTCAATGCCGTGACACCGGGCCTCGATGCGCTTTCCGACGCGCTCATCGAACTCGTCGCCGCCGGCGAACCCATCGTGGCGGGCACGGCCGATCTGCAGTATTCGAACGGCCTTGCGAAGTTTCACGCACTCCATCCCGATCGCTTCGTTCAGTTTGGAATTTCCGAGCAGAACATGGTCTCGGCGGCAGCGGGTATGGCTGCCGTTGGAATGAAACCCTTTGTCGCAACCTTCGCTTCGTTCCTTGCCCTTCTCTGCTGCGAGCAGATCCGCATGGATGTCGCCTATTCCAAGCTGCCGGTTCGGCTCATCGGCCACCACGCCGGTATCTCTCTCGGCTTTTACGGCACGTCGCACCACGCGACGGAAGATCTCGCCATCATGCGCTCCATCGCCAATCTGACCGTGATCGCGCCGGCCGACGCCAATCAGCTCATGGAAGTCATCAAGGCCGCGAACGACTATCCGCACCCGATCTATATCCGTATCCAGCGCGGGCGCGATCCCGAGGTCTATGCCAACCGCCAGCCCTTCACGATTGGCAGGGCCATTTCGCATTATGCAGGAGCCGATCTCACGATCATCGCCACGGGTTCGACGGTCCACCCGGCGCTAGAAGCTACCCGTGCGCTTAGGGCAAACGGCGCGAGCGTCGGCTTCATCGATATGGCAACAATCAAGCCAATTGATCATGACGCCATTCTCGAGGCAGCCGCGCGGAGCCCGCGGATCCTGACGGTGGAGGAGCACAATGTACTTGGTGGACTTGGTGGCGCCGTCGCCGAGGTGCTGACTAGTGAAGGTCTACCTGTCAAGCTGACTCGACACGGCATCTATGACGAATACAGCCTCATCGCGCCGCCAACACATCTCTATGCGCACTACGAACTCGACGCAAAAGGCATCCAGAAGCGCGCCACCCGTCTTCTCGAAGGTCGTCCATGACAAGCTCGGGTAGAGAGGAAAACATGCCCTGTCATCTCGAAAATCCGTCACTGTTTCGCCAGGCTGCCTTGATTGGCGGCGAATGGATCGAAGCGGATGCCGCCAATGCGATCGATGTGGTGAACCCGGCAACGGGCGAGCTCGTCGGGCGCGTACCGAAGCTTGGAGGCAAGGAAACCAAGGCGGCGATCGAGGCGGCGCGTCTGGCGCAGAAGGGTTGGGCTGCCCGCACCGCCAAGGATCGCGCCGGCGTGCTTCGCCGCTGGTTTGAGCTGATGATCGAGAACAAGGACGATCTCGGCCGCATCCTCACGCTCGAACAGGGCAAGCCGCTGGCAGAGGCGACCGGCGAAATCGTCTATGGCGCCAGCTTCGTCG
>NZ_MOAI01000064.1:0-14619 GCF_001976035.1 Ensifer sp. 1H6
CGAAAGCGGCGGCGGCAGCGAAAGCGGCGGCGCAGGCGTCGTGTCAACCGCGCGTTAAGCGGGACAGTCTGCTGGTAAACAGGCCGGCAGATCTCTACCGTGGCAGCGAGGGGCCTTTGCCCCTCGCTTTTTTTTCACAAGCGCCGTCAGCCGGCTAATGCCGGCTCGGCTGGCAATCTCAATTCAAGTGGATCGTGCGACGCCACCCTCGGCATCACAGCGCCTGGGGCCGGAGGGGAAACACTCCGGCCAATTCGTCGATCCGTGCTCTTGCTGGGTCGACTACCGCTCTTGCGCTACGCGGATCGCCCCAGGTGCCGGTGACCGGCGCACGCTCGGCGAAGGAATAGAAGCGCGACACGTCCGCCGGCACATCGACGGGATGCTGCTGGTTGCCATAGGCCTGGCTGAACATCTCGGTCTTCACCGCGTCGGGCACGATCGCCAGCATGATAGATGCCTCGCCTTCGCAAGCATGATGCGCACCGACCTCGAAGATCTTCCCCGACTCCTCCGGCGCCAGCATCCACGGCGTCGTGGCGACGATCGGCATGGCGAACTCGACCGCCAGCTCACGCACGGTACCGCGAGCGGATCCATGTTGCCGCCATGGCCGGTGACGACGAACAGCTGCGAAAAGCCGAGCGTCTTCAGCGAGCGCACGATGCAGCGGATGACGCGGCTGAGCGTATCGTAGTCGAGCGTGATGGATCCGCCGAAAGGCAGGTGGTGTTCGCTCATGCCTAGCCATAGGCCAGGCAGAACGGCGACCGGAATATCATCGGCAACCAGCCGAGAGGCGCGAATGGCCGCCGCCGATGCGCTTGCGGTGTCGGTAATAGCCGGCAGGTGCGGCCCGTGCTGTTCCAGCGAACCAATCGGCAGGACGGCGAGCGCCCCCGGCGTGTCGGCGATCTCGCGACATCGAACCGCCATACCGCCGCCCATGCGGACGGAAGGCGGAGCGCCCTATAGCGCTCGTCAGCGCCTCAACCCTGGGCCAGATGACACCTCGCGTGGCGCGCGCCATCGCCGAGGCGGTGGAGGACCTGCGGCACCTCGCAGCCAGCAGCAGCCATGCCGCATCGTTCCCTGTAGAAGCAACCGGTCGGCAGCTTGCGGTTGTTTGGAAGCTCGCCGATCCGCACCTCGGCGAGGGTCGGCAAGGGGCTTGCGAAACTCGGAGCCGAGGCCAGAAGCGTTTGGGTATAGGGGTGGCAAGGATTGCCCAGAACCTCGTCGGCCGGACCCGATTCGACGATCTGGCCGAGATACATCACAGCGACATCGTCGCAGAAGTGGCGCACCAGCGCGACATCGTGCGAAATCAAGAGGTACGTTAGCCCCCGCTCCCGCTGCAACTTCAAAAGCAGGTTGACGATCTGCGCCTGCACCGACACATCGAGCGCCGATGTCGGCTCGTCCAACACCATGAGATCGGGATCCGTGCTGATCGCGCGGGCGATTGCGATGCGCTGGCGCTGGCCACCTGAAAATTCGTGGGGCAGGCGATCCAGATGTTCCGGCCTCAAGCCGACGGCTGCGGCCAGTTGCTCCGCCTTCGCATGCAGTTCGGCAGTGCTGTGCCCGCCGCGAATGTGCAACGGTTCGCTGATCAGCCGCCAGACCGGCAGGCGCCGATCGAGCGAGGATTGCGGATCCTGGAAAACGATCTGCATCTTCTGCCGCAGATCGCGCTTCTGCCTTCCTTTCGCTGCCTGCAAATCGTGGCCGTCGATCGCCACCCTGCCCTGCTCGTAAGGCGCAAGCCCGATGATCGCCTGGGCGAGCGTGCTCTTGCCGCAACCGGATTCGCCGACGATACCAAGGCTTCCACCACCGCGAACGCTAAGAGTTACGCCGTTGACGGCGTGCACATGCGAGGTGGGGCGACCGAGCCAGTCGCGGGACGCGGGGAAGCGGACCTTGAGATCGGAAACGTCCAGAACCGGCCGGCCTATCGTATCAACGCCTTCGGTCATTGCGGGCCCCCCTGCTCTGATATCTCCGCTCCGACACCACGCCGCCAGCAGGCCACCTGTCGACCATCGGCCCCCTCCAACTGCGGAGACCGAGATCGACAGAGATCAACTGCTTCCCTGCATCTTGGCTGGAAATAGCAGCCGCCAGGCGGGTGCATCAGGTTCGGTACCGCGCCGGTGATCGCTTCGAGTTCCTGCTTCGGCGCCACCCGTTCCGGCAGGCAGCGCAGCAGCGCCTGGGTATAGGGGTGCTGCGGCGCGTCGAGAACGGCTCGCGTCACGCCCTGCTCCACGATCCTTCCGGCATACATCACGTAAAGTCGATCGCAGAGCTGCGACACGACCGCGACGTTATGCGAGATGAAGATCACCGACGTCCCGGTCCGGCGGGCGCGGTTCTGGATAAGCCGCAGTATCACGGCCTGGACGGTGACATCGAGCGCAGTCGTCGGCTCGTCGGCGATGATGAGCCCGGGATTGCAGGAGAATGCCATCGCGATCAGAACCCGTTGCCGCATGCCGCCGGAGAGCTCGAACGGATAGAGCTTCATGACCCGCTCGGGCTCGCCGATCAGCATGTCGGCAAGAATATCCCGGGCAATGCGCCTGGCATCCGTCAAGCTTGCCTCCTCGTGACGCATGATGACATCAGTCAGCTGCTTGCCGATGCGGATCGTCGGGTTGAGCGCGTTCATCGGCTCCTGGAAGATGGTCGAGACCATCTTGCCGCGCACATCCTGCAGCTGGCTCTCGTTCATGGCGAGGGTGCTATGACCAAAGATCCTGACGGAGCCGCCGGTGATCCTGTAGCGCCCCTTGGGCAGCAGCCCGGTTGCTGCCATGGTCGTCACCGATTTGCCGCAGCCGGACTCGCCGACGATCCCGACGATCTCTGCCTTTGCGACATTGATCGACACATTGTCGAGCGCCTTGATCGCGCCGCTGAAGGTTGGGAACTCCAGCGACAGATTGTGAATGGCCAGCGCCTGACCGCGAGATTCAACAATACCGGTCGTCATCATCTGCCCCTCAAGCGCGGGTCGAGCATATCGCGGATGCCGTCGCCAACGAGGTTACATCCCATGGCCGTGATCAGAATGGCGAGACCCGGGAAGGTCGCGTACCACCACTGATCGAGCATGTAGCTGCGGCCGCTGCTGACGAGCGCGCCCCATTCGGCGGTGGGCGGCTGAGCACCGAGGCCGATGAAGCTGAGGGCGGCTGCGATCAGCACAACACCGCCAAGATCGAGCGTCGCCTGCACGATGATCGGCGACATGGCGTTTGGCAGGATATGCCAGCGCAGAATGTAGAGCGGCGAGGCACCGAAAGTGCGCGACGCCCTTACGAAGACCTGCTCGCGCAAGGACAGCGTTTGACCGCGGGCCAGGCGCACATAGGCGGGAATCCGCACGATCGCCACGGCTAGCATGGAGTTGAAGAGGCTGGGCCCAAGGGCCGCGGCCAGCGCCATGGCCAACACGAGCGCCGGCAAGGCAAGGATGACGTCCATCAGCCGCATGACGGCGGTGTCGACCCGTCCGCCGACCACGCCGGAAAAACAGCCGATCAGCACCCCAACCGACATCGAGATCAGGACAATCATGAAGGCGGCGCCGCAGGATGCCCTTGCCCCATAGACGACGCGCGAGAACAGGTCGCGGCCGACCTCGTCGGTACCGAACCAATGGGCAGCACTCGGTGGCAGCAGACGCGCCGTCAGCGAGACCTTGTCCGGGTTGTAGGGCGCGATCACCGGCGCGGCGATGATCATGATGAGGACGAGCAGGATGAGGGCAGCGCCAACCAGGGTCAGCGGGCTCCGGCGGCTGAGGTACCAGAGATAACGCAGCCGCTCGGATAGGGACCTGGTCCTGCGCATCGCGGGGCTCGCCGCGACAGGTTCGGTGGGGATGACGGCAGACATGATCAGACCTCCCTGATCTGGGGGTCGGCGAGCATGTAGGCGAGATCGACCAGGAGGTTGATCAGCACATACCCAATGGAAGCGACGATCGTGAAGCCCATGATGGCGGGAAAATCGAGCGTCTGAATGGAGGTGACGACGTAGGTGCCCATGCCGGGCCAGGCAAAGATCGTCTCGGTCAGCACCGCGCCATAGAGAAGATCGCCAAGTGCCAGCCCGAGCAGGGTGATGGAAGGGATCAGCGCGTTTCTGAGCGCATAGTTGAAGATGATCATGCCCTTGCGCAGGCCGCTGGCGCGCGCAGTGCGAATGTAGTCTTCCTGCAGGACATCCAGCATCGAGGCGCGTATCTGGCGCGTGATCACACCCATATTGGCAAAGGCCAACACAAAGCCCGGCAGGATGATGTGGTAGACGGCGCTGCGGAAGGCATCGAAGCGGCCTTGCAGCAACGAGTCGATCAACAGGAACCCGGTGATGCGTTCGGGCGCAACGATGCCCATGGCCAGACGGCCGCTGCCGGGCAGTATCTGAAACTTGGCGTAGAAGAGATAGATCAGGATAAGGCCGAACCAGAACACCGGCATCGAGATGCCGCACACAGAGACCGTCCGTGCAATCTGGTCGATCGGCCCGTCCTTATAGACCGCCGACAGCACACCAAGCGGCACACCCAGACAGATCGCGATGAAGAGCGCGACTGTTCCAAGCTCCAGCGTCGCTGGCAGGAAGGTGCGGATATCGCCGGCAACCGGGCGGTTGGTGCGCAGGGATGTCCCCAGATCGCCCTGCAGCAGATTACCGATATAGATGGTGAACTGTTCGACAACAGGTCGATCAAGGCCCAGATTGCGCCTGACGTTTTCAAGCGTTTCGGCACTCGCCCGGTCGCCCGCGATCATGCGCGCCGGATCTCCCGGTATGAGATGCGAGATCGTGAAGGTGATGACGGCGACGCCTAACACAACGAAAAGCAAAAGAACCAGACGCGGGATGATGATGCGGGTGATTGCCATGGACGTCAGCCCTTCCGGCAGGAGAACCCTGACCTTGCTTGGGAAACGATGAAACCCTGCCGCCACAGCCGTTGAGGCTGGCGGCAGGTGTTGCGTGGAATGAGGCCCATCAAGGCCGCGGGATCGGTCTGATCCGGCTCCGTCATTCCGTTTTCGACATCGTTCCGAAGTTGTAGACCTGGATCAGCATGGGGTTGTAGACATAGCCTTGCACGACGGCGCGGCGGGCGAAGATGTCGTTCTTTTCCATGATGTAGAGATAGGGCGCGTCCTCAGTCGAGAGCTTCTGCGCTTCGACATAGAGTTCCTTGCGCTTCCCCTCGTCGACGATGGAGCCCGCCTCTTTCACGAGCGCGGTCACCTTGGTGTTGTCGTAGAAGGAACGGTTGCCCGGACCGCCCATTTTGTCGGCGTCGAACCAATAGTTCATGAACATGTAGGGGTCGGCAAAATCAGGCGTCCAGGCGCCGGGAGCCATATCGAACTTGCCGTTGGCCACCAGTTCGCGTTTGGTCGTGTCGGCGACCGCCTGCAGGTCGAGCTTGATGCCGATTTCCGCAAGAGACGCCTGCAGCGCAAGCCCGACCGGCTCCCAGGCAGGATCGGCCTGGGAGAAGGTGTAGGTCAGGCGGATGTCGTTCTTGCCGGAGTCGGCGAGCAGGGCCTTGGCCTTCTCGACATCGTATGTGTACTGGAAACCCTGTGGGTCGTGCCCCCACATGCCGCTCGGCACCGCGCCGCGCATCTGTTTGGCCTGGCCGAGCATGATGCCGTCGATGATGCCTTGATAGTCGACCGCATAGGAAATCGCCTGGCGAACCCTGGCGTCATCCAGCGGCGGCTGGCGGTTGTTCATGTAGATGTAGTTCACATACATGCTGGGATTGCTCTCGACCACGACGGAGGCGTCCTTCTGCAGCGCCTCCGCCTGATCGAGCGGGATCTGCTCGATGATATCGGCATCACCGTTGGTCAGTTGAAGGCGGCGGGCCGAGACGTCGCCGACGATGCGGACGACCACTTGTTTCAGCGCCGGCTTGGTGCCCGCGTAGTGCTCGTTGCGGTCGAGTACGATGCTCTGGTTGCGCTCCCATGAGGCGATCCGGTAAGGGCCGCTGCCTGCGGAGTGCTCCGCAAGCCAGGCCTTCGCCATGTCGCCGTCCTTCTCGTGCTCCATCACCTTGGGATTGATGATGGCCGCACCGGAGACGGCAAGCGTCGAGATGAAGGGCGCAAATGGCGCCGTCAGATGGAAACGCACCGTCTGCGGATCGACGACCTCGACTTCCTTCAGCACCGGAAACGCATCGGAGGGGCCTGCCTTCAGCTTCATCAATCGATCGAAGCTGAATTTGACCGCAGCGGCGTCGACCGGTGCGCCGTCATCGAACTTGTGGCCGCTGGCGAGCTTGAAGGTCCACACGAGGCCGGCGTCGTCGGCAGTCCAGCTTTCGGCCAGTTCGGGCCCGACCTCCGTTGTCGCGCCTTTGTAGGCGACCAGCCTTTCATAGGCGGCGTAAATCAGTGTGTAACCGCTGTTGCTGATTTCGACGCCAGGATCGGCGGTCGGCGGATCTTCCGCTCGCGCCAGCACCAGCACATCCTGCGCAGCGATTGCGCCGGAAAGAGGCGTCGATGCCAGAAGCAAGGCGACGCCAATCGATTTCCACGTGGAAGCGTTCATCTCGTAGTCCTCCCCAGAACTGCGGCGCACGATGCCCTCCCGGCACCAACCGCAGCACTAGAGTAGGAAACGATTTTCCTAAGTGCAATATTTTTTCTTATCGTACTCGTTTTTAGTTACATCAGCTTGTGAGCTTGGTCGTTTGTGCGTTCGCCAAGGTGGAGACCAATTCGGTTTCCGGGGTCGAGCAAACGCACAGGATTTGCGCAGGTTCTTCGCTCACGCTGAGATAGGCATGCCCCGTCATGGCATCGAAGTAGCAGGAATCGCCCTTCTTGAGCCGCAAGGGCGCATAGATCTCGGTATGGAGTTCGAGTTCCCCTTCGATAACGTAGAAGAACTCCTCGCCCTTGTGTCGGATAAGCGGCCCGAATTCCTCGAGTGTGCGGGCGCGGGCCACCGCCACGATCGGAACCATCGACTTCTTCGAAATCTCTGTACAAACATAGAGATAGTCGTAGTTTTGTGTGATGATCTCCCGCCCATCGCCGGATCTGGTGTAAGTGCGGCGCCCCAGCATGCTGGGGGCTTCCTCAGCACCCGCCGCGGTCCCGAAAAGCTCGACGATATCGACCTTGAGGCCCTGGGCCAGCTGGATCAACCGGTCGTAGGTGAGCTGCATCTGGTTGTTCTCGACCTTGGAAAGGGTCGAGACAGCAAGCCCGGTCATGGAGCTTACTTCTGCCAGCGTCCAGCGATTGCGGTTGCGAATCTCTTTAAGGATATCGCCGAGGCTGGATTTCGCATCGGTCATCGTTGGCGTCTCCAATTTGCCTGCAGCCGTTCCGGACCGCGTGCCGCTCCCGGCTCAGCCCGCGACGCGCGCAGAATCCGACTGGCATGATAGGAAAACCATTTCCTATAATACGTGGCCGAAATCAACATCGCCACGAAAAGCAATTCGAACGGTGGAGCAGCACCCATACATCCTGGCGTCATGGGCGCGACCCAATGGTCACCCAATCTTCGTCGCGTTGAGCCGAGCCGAACGGCAGCCATTCTACTGTGCGAACGGGTCGCCGACCTTCGGCCAATAAGGGCGCTTCATTTTGGTGAAGGGCAGTTCCTCGAAGTTGGGCTGCAAGGCGCCTGGGCCGCCGACATAGAGGATTTCGCTGGCGATCGGTTCGAAGCCGGCGCGGAAGTGGTTGCTCGATTTCACCACGACAATCTTCCTCTGCGCCGGATTCAAGCCCAGCGCCGTCATGCATTCCGGGTGGAAGACTTGTGTGCGCACGGTGTTCAGCACGATGTCGACGCCGCCTGCCGTAACCCAGACCGCGTCGCCGATCCCGAGCGGCGTCGGGCCGAAGCGCTGGGTAATGCCGGAGGCGATGCGCCTGATCGTCACGGTCAGGTCCAGTGGGTCGCCGGAGGCCGGCCCGACCTTGCCGCCGATCCTCAGCGCCAGCGTCGCCCCTTCTCCCGCCTCGCGGCACATGCGCACCGCAATCGGATCCCAGTAGAGGCAGGTCGCCACGTCCTCGATGCCGCGTTCGATGATGCGGCGCAGGGTGAAGGTCGAGTCTCCAGGCGCCCCGCCGCCGGCATTGTCTGAGACGTCGGCCAGAACGACCGGTCCGCTCCTCGCTGCGACGGCCCGATCCAGCGCGGCATCGATACTGAGATAGGTGCCGCGCATTTCCTCACGCGCATCGAATATCTCTCTGCCAAAGGCCTCCGCCGTGCGTGTCGCCTGTTCTGCGTCATTGTCGGTCACGACGAGCATCTTCGCGCCGACATCTTCGACGTCTCCCCAGGGAAAGCCGTGACCGAAGGAGACCGAGAGAATGCCATCCTGCCCCTCGATCGCCTTCATGCGGTCGACAATGCCGCGCAACGGCGCGCGATGCGGGTGGAAGGTATTGATCATCCGGCAGTCATAGAGGCCCATCACCGGCCGCACTTCGCCCGTAAGGGTCCGCTTCATCAACCGGAACAATTGGCCGGCGACCTCCTCGATGTCGGTGTGCGGATACTCCTTGTAGGTGGCGATCATGGTCGCGCTCGAGAGCATGCGATCGGTGATGTGGCAATGCAGATCAAGCTCGGCAGCAACCGCGACATTCGGCCCGACCACGCCGCGCACATGCTCGAGTAAATCCCCCTCGACATCGTCATAGCCCTCGGCGACGCAGGCGCCGTGCAGGGCAAGCATGACCGCGTCGACCGGCATCGCCGCCTCGAGGTCGCCGAGGATGGTGGCGCGGAAGCTTTCATAGACCGCCCGCGTGGTCTTGCCGCCAGGCTCAGCCACGGCACAGAGGCTCTCTACCACGTCCCAGGCTTCTTCCTCAGCAGCATTGCGCCAGACAGACATCTGCGACGAGCAGCAGGTGAGCGGCCTGCCGGTGGCGTCGCCATAGGCGATCAGGTTTTCGCGGAAGGCCTCAAGGCCCGTCTGCATCGGCGAAAAAGTATTGGTTTCGGTGTCCAGCCCCGCAATAAACAGTTTCATTTTTGCCTCTCGCCAACAAAGAAAGATATTTTCTAATCATAAAACTATGTTTATCGTCGGAAAGTCAAATGCATCATTCGCGCTATCGCGCGGCTGGCCCGGGGGAGGCAGGAATGCGCATCTATATTTCCGCTGATATCGAGGGGATCGTTGGGGTCGTAAGCCGCGACCAACTGATGCCGGAAGGTTTCGAATACGAAAACGCCCGCCGCTGGATGACGGATACCGTGGTTCACGCCTGCGAGGCTGCACACGAGGAAGGCGTGGAGGAGGTCATCCTCAGCGATTCCCACGGAAATGGCGAGAGCATCCTGATTGACCGCCTGCCCGACTATGTCCAAGTCGTCCGCAGCTGGCCGCGGCCGCTGATGATGATGCAGGGCGTCGAGCTCGGTTCGTTCGTCGGTGCGATGCTTCTCGGCTACCATGCCGGGGCAAGTCATCCGGGTGGCGTGCTGTCGCACACGATCGGCGGCACAGCCTTTGCCGAGGTGCGGATCAACGGTATCGTCATGCCGGAGGCCGGCATCAATGCCGCCATTGCCGGGCATTTCGACGTGCCGGTCCTGCTCGCCTCGGGCGACAACATCGCCTTGGACGAGATCAAAGCGCGTATCGGCGATATCGTGACGGTGCCGGTGAAGCAGGTTTACAGCACGCAATCGGCGATCTCGCTGACGCCGGCCGTCGCGCATCGCCGGATTCGGGAGGGCGTCAAGACGGCGCTGGCGAGAGCCGGCGGGGCAAAACCGTTCAAGCTGGAAAACCCGACGCTGGAGATCGTGTTCCGAAATCGCCTGCCGGCCGAATATCTCTCTTACCTCAAGGGCGTCGAGCGCACCGACGGTTATACGATCCGCTACCAGGGCGACGACATGATCGACGTCTCGCGCTTCATCCAATTCGTGGTCGGCTACAATTCGCGCCTGACTTTCTGACCAACTCCGCTACGGAATCCCGCCATGACCACCTCCATTGTCCTCGGCGCCGGCATGGTCGGCGTCTCAACCGCGCTTGCATTGCAGGAGAGCGGGCACCAGGTCGTGCTGCTGGATCGCCAGGCACCAGGGCGGGAAACAAGCTATGGCAACGCCGGCATCATTCAAACTGAAGCCGTCGAGCCCTATGCCTTCCCGCGCAGCTTGAACGAAATCGCCAGGGTGGCGCTCAAGCGCGGCAACGACGTCGATTGGCGGCTTGGCGATATGCGACGTCTGGCGGGGCCGCTCTGGCGCTATTTCACGCAGTCTGCGGCTGCTCCTTACGCGAGAACCGTTGCTGCCTATTCCCAGCTCGCGCTGCGCGCGAGCGACGATCACGCGCGCTTCATCGGGCCCGCCGGCGCTGGCGAACTGATCGTCCGGCAGGGGTGGCGCGCCGTCTATCGTACGCCCGCGAATTTCGAAGCGGCGGCCGCGGCCGCGGAGCGGCTGAGGCGGGTCTACGGCGTACCGTCTGATGTACTCGGCGCGGACGAACTTGCGGCGAGCGAACCGGCGCTGCTGCGTCGGCTCGCCGGTGCCGTCCATTGGACCTCGCCCTGGACCTGCCGCGACCCGGGCGAACTGGTTGCGCGCTACGCCGCTCTCTTCGTGGCGCGCGGCGGGACGCTGGCCTGCGGCGACGCCATGACGTTGCAGCGGAATGGCGCCGGTTGGCGGGTGATGTCTGAAGATGGCGTCGTCGGCGCTGAAAATGCGGTCATTGCCCTGGGGCCATGGTCGCCGACGCTCGCCAAAAACTTCGGCTATCGCATACCCATGGTGTTTAAGCGCGGTTATCACAGGCATTTTTCAGGCCAGGACGGACCACGCGTTTCAATGCTGGACGTCGACAATTCCACGCTGATTGCGCCGATGAATGCGGGATGGCGGGTTTTGACCGGGGCGCATATGGCGCCGCCGGGGGCAGCACCGGCATCGCGACAAATTCGGCATGCGACCAACATTGCGCGCCAGCTCTTTGCGCTGGGTGAGGCCGTCGAGCCCACGCTTTGGTCGGGTACCCGCCCCTGCATGCCCGACATGCTGCCTGTCGTCGGGCCGACCCGGCACAAGGGCCTGTGGTTCCATTTTGGCCACGGCCATCAGGGCTTCACATTGGGCCCGACGACCGCATTCCTCCTGGCAGAGTTGATGACGGTGGGCTGCACGAAACCCCTTATTCTCCCCCTGCTGCCGTCAGCGCGGGGTTGGGCGTAACGCAGCCGCAAAGACCACGGCGGATTGTGTCGGGTTGGATATTGGGTTGTTGATCATCGACGTTCACCGGTTCAAAACGCCACGCCTCGCTCGAAACTCTGCGACGTATGGTGTTCGCGGAATTACCAACTACCGCGTTTCCTCAATTCGACCTGGACAACCACCTTCGGGAAGTCGAGTAGGCGACGAACGAGTCGGGTGATCTCCTCGTCGACGTGAATCGCGGTCTTCGGCTTTTCGCTTTCACCCGAGCTGAAGCAGCATCGCGTTCGTCAAGGGCGCGCCCAGACAACTCGGCGCGGCTGGGCGGATAGGCGCGTCAAGATCGACGGCGGATCCGGCAATACCACGCAGCCGGGTATCTATGGCGCGATGCACGTTTCCCGGAGCATGCTCCGCGAATTCGTCCTGGCTGACCTGGCGGAACGACCGTCTCGGGTCAGGACTTCTCAATCAGCCTCTGTGCGGGAAGGTCCGCAACGGGGTCCGAAGACTTGCCTGTCCTAATCTTTTGCCAGGTCTGGTTTCTGCCCCATACAGCCAGCGGTCTCATTCGCCGTGCGCGCTTTCTCAAATAAGATCTATTCCCGCCTCGGACAGCACGCAGCTACAGCAGTGCAATCATCATTGCGATCGTCAACAACGCGAATGCCACAATCCCAGTGTGAAGGAAATTCGCTCGGCGGCTGTTGCTTTTAAAGGTTCGTGACATGGCTTCACCTCACCATTCCAAGGGAAACGCACGGCCATATGAATGGTTCATATTCAAGATTGGTGAGCGGAGCCGAACTTCGACACAATGAAAAATAGCTTTCGATCACTCGCTAGATGGAGGAGCCGGTTCTCCGAGTGTGTCGGCGACATAGGCTCCGCGATCCCCCATGGGAAGCGGGCTACCTGTTGTTGAATCGCACATTGTCTGATGCTCAAGTTCGGCGTTGATTTCCGCGCCAAGGATGAGAATGATAACTGAAATCCAGACCCAGACCATGAAACCGACAAAAGCGCCCAGCGTGCCGTAAGTGGCATTATAATTTGCGAAATGGTCGAGATAGAACGAAAACAGCACTGAAGTAACCAACCACATGAACGTGGTAAAGGCCGCACCCCACGTGAACCAGCGAGACTTCGCCGGTTCGCGACTTGGTCCAAAGCGATAGAGCATTGCGGCACCTCCCGTGAACAGAAGAAGCAACAGCGGCCATCGAGCGATATAGACGAGCAGTTCCGCCCAATGCTCCAGCCCGATAAAACCTAACCAGGCTGGTAGGACCGCGACTGCCAGAATCGCCAAAATCGACGCGATCATCCCACTGACAGTGAAAACCATGGCCAATCCAGTGCGATGCAGAAAGCCGCGCTTCTCGTTTTCACCATAGGCGATGTTCATTGCTTCGAAGATCGCAGCGATCCCGTTATGCGCGCTCCAAAGAGCCACACTTGAGCTGACCAGCAGCCCGAGGCCGGCGGTACCGGGTCTTTGCGATGCAAGCGTACCTAATTGATCCAGGATCAGCCTAAGAGCCGCAGAGGGCACGACATACACCAGAAATTCGATCTGCCGTGAGATATCTGCGGGATCGGCGGCAATGGCATAAAGGGAGACGAAAATGCCTAACGCGGGAAAGATTGCGAGCAACAGGTAATAAGTCACGCCAGCCGCAATCATTGCGACCCTGTCTTCAGTGAAGCTGACATACACTCGCCAAGCCACATCCCATAGTCCCTCTGCAGGGATTTGCCCTGGCGATTTGGCATCGCGGCCCCTTGGATCATTCGCGGCTCTCTTCGTTGTCAACCGTAGTGCCCGCCTTCTTGCACCCCCGATTTCCTGCGCCCAGCGTGTATGAAACCTACTCCGACGGCGTCAAAGGATTTTCCGCCGCCGCCACTCCCGGTAGGGAGCCATGAGTTGCCCTGGAAACCGTCTTTCGATTTCCGTTTCCACCAGCGCGATCATTTCAAGGGCCGTCTCACTAGGTACGTCTTGTCGCTCGCTTTCCTTTTCCAACTCGCTCATCCGGGCGAACAGTTCGTCATCCGTCATGGCTTCAAGCTGATCGGGGAGCGCGCGTACGTCTTTATCGGCGGATTTCACGGGATTTCTCCTCTGTTTATTGAGGAAGGGGCGTGGGCAAAACGACCGCCCCGATTATACTCGACTGGCGCCTCTGTCGGCTGTTCGCATGCTGTCCGCCGTCTCGAAAGTGTGGGGTGGTCCTTGCCCGACCTCGCTGACAACAGGAAGCCCGGCTTTGGTCTGGGCTAACTTCCTTGCAGGCATTCATGTCGAGCATCCTCCAAAGCGCGCCGGCCCGTACAGCCACAAACTTCTCCGTAAAGCAAAGGTTCCCCCGCCGCGCCACTTCATGGCCGCCTGCCAGGCAGGCTGACGGTGCCCGGCACGGACGCATAGGCACCGTCAGTCGATCACATGGGGTCATTTCCTTTCATCGCGTTCGACATATGGGTCTTGCATTTGTCAGCATCATTGGATGCGAGGGCTTCCTTCGCCATTGCCAGTTCCTTGTTGGCGTAGTCCTTCTTCATTTCATCCGTGATCGCCTTCACGTCTGTCTCAAGCTTCGCCATCGCCGCCTGGTTACAGGTGATATCGGCCTGCGCGAAAGCAGAAGGCGCCGCAATAATGCATAGGATCGCTCCCGCAATCAGTTTTCTCAGCATGTCAAACTCCTATTTGAGAACTCCATCGACACCGGCCTAACAAGGAGACGTCCCCAACGTTCCACGTCACACGGACACATCGTCGTGATCGACAGAGAGAGTGCGGGAGCGTCAGCAGTGCCGGTGAAATTGAACTTTTCCGTTCCTTCGAAACTAAAAATGGGATGCCGGCTTGATGCAACGGTGACGCTGGCCGGCGAAGAAAAGCTCCCACTAAGGGCTGAGGAACTTAGTGAACGCTATTCGGCTTGGCCACTTTAGGAGTGGTCGCATGCCGCCATTACGTTTCAACCCGCTAACGCCCGTTATGCAAACATCTTGAAGGAGGTCGCGTTGACGATGACGTCGGCAATGCGATCTGGCGGCTGACGCCCGCCGATTGAGAGACCTTTCGAAAATACGGAACCGGTTGCCGAGCGCGCCGTTTCTTCCTGACACGGGAATCCGCCCCCTGCCTACAGATCAACCGCGGCTGACGCCAAAGGAGGTGGCATGAAAGCAGCCGCGTCCCAGGAGAGAACGGACCATTGAGATGCAGGTGATGATCGAGGGACAGTCACGCTTCCGGCCTTTCGGCTTACCTTATTGGGGTTTCGAAGATCTCAACAAGGGAGTTGGAAGCATGACTGCCTCTTATGATTACCATATTGGCGTCGACTACCACAA
>NZ_MOAI01000065.1:0-11023 GCF_001976035.1 Ensifer sp. 1H6
GGTCATCGGATGCTCCTCTCAAGCTGAAGGTTGACCCCTTCATGCTCGGAGGACTCCGGCCGTTCGTCACCCCTGGTCCGATCAAAGCCTCGCCGATACCGTCAACGAGGCACACGCCTCAGCCCGCGCCCCTCCCGCGCGAGCGGGTTCGTTCAATGGCGCAACTTCGACCTCCAGCGTGGTCGACGGCAATGTCTGCTTTCAGGCGGCGGCAGCTCACCTTCAACGGACGACAGGCGGGCGCAATGCTGCCGTTTCGCCTAACCCTCAAGAGCGGACAGCCGGTCGAGTGCATCGTTTGGATTGAATCCGAGGATCGCTGCGATTTCGAGAAGCTCTACTACATCGACCCTGCGTTGACCGCTTTCTAGGCGGGCGACGAACGACTGATACTCGCCCAACTTGGCAGCGAGTTCCGTTTGCGTCAGGCCTGCAGCCTCCCGCTTTTCAATCAACAGCGCAATCAGCGCCTTGTGCCTCGGCGTCCCAAGCGTTTTGGCCACGATTGCCCACCTTGTTCAAGATGGGGTCTTCATTTATATCTGATTTTCAGTTATCTTAAATTCAGATAATCGTGACTTGCGAAGGCTCACGGTAGATGGAGCGTTGCTATGGAACTTCGCCAGCTAAACTATTTCGTGGCGGTTGCCGAGGAGCTGCATTTCGGTCGGGCGGCAGCTCGGGTGCATATCGCCCAGCCGGCGCTCAGCTGCCAGATCCAGTCGCTGGAAAAGGAACTCGGCGTTCGCCTGCTGGAACGGTCGACCAGAAAGGTCGAACTGACCAGGGCAGGGGAGATCTACTACGATCGCTGTGTGCGGATCTTAGGCGATGTCGATCTGTCGGCCGAGGTGGTGCGCTCGGTTGCCGGCAAGTCGAGGCGCAAGATCCGGATCGGAACGGTCTATCCGGCAACGATTGGCGTGCTGCCGGCATTCCTGGCGCGCATCGGCCGCAAGTATCCCGATATCGAGCTGCATATATCCAGCGGCTCGACCAACGACATCATCCGTGGGCTTGAGAACGGCCAGATCAATCTCGGCTTCATCCGCCCGGTTGAAAACATCGGCTCGCTCAGGTTCTTCTCGATTGCGCATGAGCGCTATCTGCTGGCAGTGGAGAAGAACAGCGCCCTGCTGGCCCGAAGCGAGATCGGCATCGAGGATCTGAAGGGCGAGAAGATCATCTCGTTCTCGCGCCAGAACCTGTCTTTCACCGAGCGCTACTTCACTGAAAAGTTCGAGGAGCATGATCTGTCGAAGACCGTCGCCTATAGCTGCGACGACACCTTCTCGCTGGTGTCACTGGTGTCGGCCGGTCTTGGCATCGGCTTTGCGCCGGAATGGACGCTGGATCTGCCCAACCGCAATTTCGAGCTCAGGAAGGTGAGGGGTGTCGACTTCAGGATCGGGCTTGGGGTCGCCTGGAGCAAGGATGACCCAACGGCCGCCAGAGACGACATCATCGACATCGCCCGGTCGCTTGTCAGGCAGGGCAGATGAGGTATTCGGCTTGAGCCTCATCTTCCGATACCGGTGGATTGTAGAAAGGAGGTGCTGCGCTTCGAGCGATGATAAAACGTGGTCTTGTTTTGCAACAGCCACAAGCATCGGAAAGGAAGCGCAGCATGAAACACTATAGCGGCCTCGACGTTTCGGTGAAAGAGACGTCCATTTGCATCGTTGATGAAACAGGCAGTATTTGCCGCGAGATCAAGGCGGTCAGCCATCCCGACGACCTGGCGGCCGTGCTGCGAGATCCTGCCTGGAACCTGGACAGGATCGGTCTTGAGGCCGGCCCTCTATCGCAATGGCTGTTCGAAGGCCTTGCCAGGGCCGGGCTACCGGTAATCTGCATCGAAACTCGCCATACCAAGGCATTTCTCAAGGCACAGCCGAACAAGAGCGATCGCAACGACGCCCGTGGCATCGCCCAGATGATGCGCGTCAATCTGTTCCGGCCGGTGCATGTGAAGACGCTGATCAGCCAGAAGCGCCGCGCCTTGCTGACGGCTCGCAAATTGCTGCAGGAGAAGGCAATCGCCATTGAAAACGACATCCGCGGCCTGTTGCGCAATTTTGGACTAAAGGTAGGGATTGTCGGCGCGGTCAAGTTCGAGGAGCGGATCCGGGAACTGGTGGATGATATGTCCGACATCGGGGAAATCATGGAGCCGTTGTTGGCGGCAAGACAGAAACTGCGTGACGAATTCTCCCGACTCCACAAGAAGGTTCTGGATATCGCACGCAACGACCTTGAATGTCGGCGGTTGATGACGATCCCGGGCGTCGGCCCCGTCGTTTCGCTAGCTTTCACCAGCACGATCGACATTCCTCAGCGATTTAGAAACTCGAAAGTGGTCGGCGCTGTGCTGGGACTGACGCCCAAACTGAACGAGTCGGGCGAAAGCAAACGCGTGGGACGCATCTCATGTTGCGGTGACACTATGATGCGAACGCTGCTCCATGAAGCCGCGCAGACCTTGTTGTCAGTCACAAGGAAATGGTCGTGGCTGAAGGCTTGGGCCATGAACGTCGCCAAGAGGCGAGGGCGCCAAAAAGCCATTACCGCATTGGCGCGCCGGCTGGCAGTGATCATGCACCGCATGTGGAGCGATGGCACCGAGTTCCGCTGGACGAGGGAGGGATTGCCAACCGCCGTGCACGCATGACCCGGCCATTGAGCCAGACAAGATAACGGTTTCCGCATTCGTGCGGAGAAGAAGTCCCTCGCGGGACGACGGATGAAGTAAGTTCGGCCCTCACCTTGTATCGACTGCTGCAAGCGATCAGGACGCCGGTGCAGATTGTTCTGCTTCATTCTTCTGACCCCATGGTGGGAGGGCCTGCAAGGCCGATCCCGGAGAGAAGCAAGACCCCGCGATGGATTCCTTATGACGGCGAAGGAGCTCGAAGATGCTTGACCTCGACCCGCCGAGGGGCGAGTTCCCGAAAACCTCGTCGTCCGCGATCCCTCAATCAAAACGGAGCGGCTTGCCGGGCCCAGGCTTCCCGGATCCCGGCCGTTGGCCGTCGCGATGCTGATCCTCCGAGACGAGGCATTTAAATGTCTGGGAGGTTTGCCGGGGTGAAATAGACTCTGGACCTATTAAACCTCTTGCGGGAGTGGCGATCGATTGATTCAATAGGCGGCGTAAGGAGGCTTCGCCCATCTTTGGGCATCTCCGCGCCCGGGAACAGCAACAATCCGGACCCTGCGAAGTTTCTCTATTGGAGCAGCCGGTTGAACAGATTTCCCAACGTGCCCGCGTCCTGATCGGGCTGCTCCGCTCCAGGGACCGGTTGTCTGGCCGCGGGTTCGAGAGTAGCGGGGTCTTCGTCGGCTTGGTCCGGCGGCGCCTTGTCGCTGTGCGCCACATTGCCGTCAATGATCTCCTCGATAGAAAGTTGGTTTCGCTCGCCTTTAAGGGAGTTGTCGATGTCGCCGCCGACGATGTCGCGCAAGGATCCTCCAGTCGCTTTGCCGGTGAGCAGGTCATCGATCCGCAGCTTGTCGGCCGGCAGTCCGAACTTCTTCAGTGTCGCCAATGCAGCGGTGGGGTTCTTCAAAAGTCCCGACAGATCGGGATATATGTGAGGACCGGCAAATGGCCCCTCGATCAGGACCGGCACTCCGATTCCCTCGGTTGCGATCTCGGCGCCCTGTCCCTCCAGCGATGCGACCACCCGCGGATC
The DNA here is from genome assembly GCF_001976035.1 of Ensifer sp. 1H6. NCBI lineage: Bacteria > Pseudomonadati > Pseudomonadota > Alphaproteobacteria > Hyphomicrobiales > Rhizobiaceae > Ensifer > Ensifer sp. 1H6. Next base: position 3,696 of record NZ_MOAI01000065.1, read on the forward strand.
GAGGCGAAACTTCAGCTGTCCGTCCGCAAGGTTTGCCTCCCCGGTCCCGTTCATGCGCACGAGCGGGCCGATTAGCTTGATGTCCTCGGTTCGCGCAACGCCGCTATCAACGGCAAACGAGGCACTGAGTTCAGTGAACCCTGTCGCTTGGCTTTCATTCTGCCTGAAGCCCGACGACATCAAGCCAACGAGGTTGTTATAGGCGTCGGCGATATCGATGCCGCGGATGGCGCCATCGGAAAACCGGACATCCGCGCTGCCTTGAAGCGATTGTTTGAGTGTGCCAGTCGTGCTGCCAGCTCCCGTTATGTCGAGCTTGGCCTGCAGCGCGCCTTCAAGATGTCTGAAGCCTGCCATGTCGGTCAGAAGCGGCGCCGCCGAAGCGCCCGCGATCGAGGCGTTTAAAGCAATCGACGGTTCTGACCCGGAGCCGTCGGCCCTCAGGCTTGCGGTAATATGGCCGCCATAGAACGGGCTTTCAGGAAGGCTGAGACTTGCGACTCCATCGGCAACGGTAAGAGTGGTTGCCACCGGCCCTGCAAATACGTTGCCGTATCCAAGTTTATCAGCGTTGACACTAATCGATGCGTCGATCAATCGAAGCGAGGAGAAATCCAACGGAGCGTTGGGCGCAGGACCAGCTCCCCGCGCCTTCGATTGAGGTTCAGGCGAGCGCGCGCCGGCGAGGCGCGCAAAATCTAACTGTGCGAACTTGAGGGCACTGGATATCTTCAATGGTGTCGTGAATTGGACAGATCCACTCCCGGTCCCCTCGACACCATTGACGGACAAAGTGGCACTTTCGAACTGAACGCTCGCCGGGTTCGCGCTGACTTCACCGTTGAACGCAAATAGGTCGATATTGTCCGGGCCGCTCTGTCCAAGCCAGCCAAGGAACCCGCGAAGGTCCGCTGTCGAAAAAATCAGCTTGCCGGCATAGCCGTTCGGAATGGCCGCTTTGCCATCAAGCGAAAGAGCCGCTCCCGGCATACGCATGTCAAGCTTCAGGGGTATTTCGCCCGTGTCGAGGTCCCCGGCCAAGAGACTGCCTAACGGTAGCTGCAAATCGACTTCGGCAGGTTTGCCGCGCCAGGCCAGGCTGCCCGACAGACGCCCCGGTTTTGCAAAGTCATCGATCCTGAGCACCAGCTTCTTAATCTTGACTTCGCTCAACGAGGGATCGGCGACGCCCGGCGCGATGAAGGTGGCGCTGTGCAGGCCCAGGCTGCCGGTCATGTTGATTGTTTTTCTCAGGGCATCCCCCGAGAGGCCGCGAAACGCGAACCGGGTATCGATCGTGACAGACCCGGTCAAAGGAACGGATTGCCCGGTCAGATTTGCCACTTTGGCGACATCGAGCCCGCTGCTGGATATGCGGCCCTTGAAGGTCGGCTCAACCTTGCGAATATCGGCAGAGATATTTGCCGCAACGCTGCCGGCATCGATGCCGAGATGTTCTATCCTTGCCGTAACCAGCCCGTCCTTAAGCGTTGCCGCCAAGGCAACGTCTGATGCTGAGATGTCACCAAGGACAAGATCCCTGATGTTCACGCCGATATCGGCATCGAACCCGGTCAGAAGCTGCAAACCCGTCGAAGCGCCCGACTTCTCCGATTTCGCGTTGGGTTGCGACGAAGCCGAGGTAGTAGCCTCAAGAAATGCGCTCAGGTCCAACCGTTCGGCGTCGATGTCAGCGAGAAACCGCGGGCGAATGCCGGGTATGAAGAGTGCGTCGAGGCCAAGAGCCTCGTCTCCAACGAGCAATTTGCCGCCGCGGATCTGGTAGCTGCCATTGGTGTTGAGGGCGACTTGTCCGGTGGCCTCGAATGCGGAGAGCCCGGGGGCGGGGGCGGGATCCGCCTCGAAGGAAAGGCTCAGGTCAGCTGGCTGTCGTTCAAGCAACGGGCGCACGGAGGAGATCGCGAGCGTCATCTGGTAGCGCCGTTCCTCGATACGGGCGCTCGCCGAAAGGGAAAGTTGATCGTCGATGTCGGGTACTGCGAGTGAAAGGTCGATATCGGTTATGACCTGCTTCGCACCGGCAGTGCTTTGCTGTCTCAAAGTGCCACTGACAACCGAGACCGAGTCGATTGCACTTCGCTCCAGGAAAGTGACAAGCGCGGCAAGCGGATCGCCTGGTTTGGCTCGGCCCAGCTTGCCGCCTTCTGTGGGCGATGCTTTGCCTGTCTTCTCGTGGAATGTGATGATCGGCTGAACCAGCCTGATCTCCTTGATGTGCAAGCGATCCGACCAGAGGGAGGAGAGTGTCACTGAGCCCGCAACCTCTCCGATTTCCGCTGCGACGCCCGCTTCTTCGCTCGAGAGCACGACAGTTTCGGCAACCACCGCCATATGTGGGAATACGGACAGCCTGACGGGGCCTTTCAAGGCAATTGAGCTGCCTGTTGCAGTCGAGAGCTTTCGGCTGAGTTCGGCGCGCATCCAATCGCTCGAAACGAAGCTGGGCAAGACGAGGATGGAGGCGGCAATGAGCGCACCGAACGCGAGAAGGCCAAGGAAGAATCGCATTATATGTCCCCGTCGCGAATACAACTGATTCGTTATCGTTTTCCGGGGTGAAAAGATTTGCAACTGCCGGTGGACTTGTCCGGTACAATGGAGCAAGTGATCTGAGTTGTAAGCGATATGGCAGGGAAGGTGGCAGCGCGCCGCACGCCATGTCGGACGCGACCGCGAGGCGGCATGGAGGCGGCCGTCTCTTTCCTGACGCTCTGACTCCGAGTTGTTCTTAGGTCGAAACAAAGCGACCGATCTCGCAGTTCGGGACTCTTGTCAACACGCGAACGTTCGTCGAACGCGAACGTACCCGATCTCGCGTGGGATCCTCATTGCACAACTGTCGGGGCTGTGAACGTATAGCCCACCCCATAGACCACCTTTATCGGCACGTGCAGGTTGGTCTGCTCGCCTATTTTTCGGCGAAGGCGACTGACGACAGCATCCAGATGCCGGTTATCGAAATGGGTTCTGGGGCGGGCAATGGTCTCCGCCAGTTCCTCGCGTCCGCAGATGCCACCGTCATGTTTGCAGAGCGTGCTGACGAGCGCGAACTCGGTTGCCGTTAGCTTGAGTGAGCGTTGGTTGGGCGCAGTGAGAGTCCAGTTTCTGCTGTCCAATGCCCATTTGCCTGCCGCGCCGTCCGCTAAATCACCTTGATCACCTGTTCGCCGCAGTAGGCTACGGATCGCTGCTTCGATCTCCCGCAAGGTGCTGTGCTTGACGAGGTAAATGTCGGCTCCACTTTCAAAGCCGCGAATGCGGTCGTCACCGTCGCCAAGAGCTGTAAGCATGATGATGCCGCAGCGATGGGCCTCACGGATTTCGCTGGCCAGGTCGAAACCATTGCCATCAGGCAACCCGACATCGAGGATGATGACATCGGGCGGCTCATCATTTGCCAGTGTCTGGCGCAAGCCTTCTGCTGTCGCAGTTCCTTCGGCCGTGAAACCGCACAATCCCAGAAAATCAACCAGATCCCTGCGCAGTCGCTGTTCGTCCTCGACGATCAAAATGCGGGTCAAGCCATTATCTCCTCTTGCAGGGCGGGCTCTGTCGTTCCGCTCAAGACAGGCACACGCGCCACAGCCGCCGTTCCCCCTCCTTCACGGGGTAGCAGCTCCAATGTGCCGCCATGATAGGCCAGAAGCTTACGGGAAGAGTAAAGGCCAAGCCCGGTCCCGCTTCCGGCCTTGGCGTTGGAGGCTCGGAAGAAGCGGCGACCAATTTTGTGTGCCTCAGCTTTCGGTATGCCGATACCGCGATCACACACTTGGATAACGACGAAGCCACTTGCCGACAGGGTATCAATATGAATGGGCTGGTTCTCGGGCGAATATTTGAAGGCGTTGTCGATGAGATTGATGACGACGGTTGCCAGCATATCGGGATCGACGAAAACCGAAGTTGCTTCCCCGTACGTTCTGAAATGCAATCGTTCCCCGCGCCCGGTCATTTCGAAATGGAACTGCACGTCGGCCATCAGAGATCCGATCTGCATCGATTGCGGTCGAAAGCCATTGTCTCGGTCGTTCGTCATGAAGCGATCAATAAGGGAGAACAGCCGGTCTAGCGCCTCGCCGATCCCGGTAAGCCGTTCCTTTGTTGCTTCACGCGATCTGTCACCGACGAGACCGATCATGTCGGCCGCATTACGGATGACCGCCAGAGGAGTACGAAACTCGTGACTAACAATGCGCATGAAGTCCGCCTGCTCCTCACGAAGCGCGCGTTCGGTTTCAAGGCTGGTATTCAATTGGTTTTCAAGGTTTCTGCGTTCCACCACTTCCCGTAACAAAGCGTCGTTCTTCTCGCGTAGGGCCGCTGATAGTCGCGAACTGACCATGAAGAGGAGGCAGGCAAACAGAGCGATCAGAAACAGAACGCCCTGCAACAGGTACCAGGCGTTGCGATTGTCGAGAACCGTGATGTCTTGGGCGGCGGCCGGGTTCCAGTACTCGATGGCGCTGTGAATTATACTGGCTGCGATATATTCGGCCAATACCGCAATGGTCATCCATCGCAAAAGCCAAGGCTGTGTCCGGTCACGCAGCAGCGCCACGGACATTACGGACATCATGATGATCGTGAAGAGTGTCGATGAGTGGATGCGGATGGCAAGGTTGCCCGGATCGACGGCGAGGGCGATGCTCCAGGCCACGACCTGAAAAATCAGCAGCGAAATACCGATCCAGGTGTAGCGCGGTTGGCCCAGGAAGCGCGCCAGTCCTTCGGCGAGCAGGACCAGACCGAGTTTTATTACAGTATTGTGCAGCACGATGGACCATGCTGCAGGCTGCTCGCCTCTCAAGATCATCAAGAGAAGCCCTATGGCAATGGCGGTAAACCCCGCAGCAAGAAACTTGAGCTCGTAGAGATGGCGCCAAGCCAGCCAGACAAAGATCCAGACGACCGCCTGCAGGCTAGCAGTCGCCAGATTGACGACCAGGACTGTCTTGAGGTCAAGCATTCTTGAGCATTTGTACGGTGTCCCCCTGCTGCTGCAAGTCACGCGATCATGCAACCTATAGCTGGCAGGAGTCGAACGCAGGCGCAAGAACAATCAAGTGACGTAAGAATTTACAAGAGTTCAGCCGAATTGATCGATTTTCATCGATCGACAAATCCCAAGAGCGCTCTGCAGAGCGTCGCATGCAGGATTTGGTCAGAATTGAATCGTTTTGTTCGGTTGAATCTCCGCTGTTTGCCGCTTTATCGTTCGCGTGGTTGTGGCCTTGCAATTCTGGTTGAAGGAAGTCGCGTCGAGGATTTCGCGCAGATTGCGCATGCGACGAAGCTTGTCTCAGGGTCGGCAGGTCTTGTTCGCTTCACTTTTGGGGGCTCATCGCATGAAGCATGTCGTACGCACCGGGAAGACCGGGCAAGGATCGTCGCTCCCGTCATCCAGGCGCAGCGACCAGGCCGCAGTCCTGTCCGACCGAAACGCATCGCGTTTAGTGATAGTGTTGGCCTTGGGTCTCGGCGGCGCAACCGTGGCCGGCAATGCGTACGCAGGCTGCACCGGGTCCGCGACCCAGACAATCGGCCAGGTCGACTATGGATATACGTGGTCCGCCTGCTGGGGCGACAGTGGTGTCGATCACAACGACGAGAAGGACGGTGACCCAGGAGCGAATATAACGATCAAGACGCAGGCCTCGTACACGGCCGGCGCAAGCCTCCCTTACACAGTGCCGTGGGAATCCGTCGGCGGCGTCATCATGACATATACAATGGGTGGCGCTGGCGTCGACGAGGGAAGCGCCGGCGCCGGGGGTTCAGTGACGATCACCAATTACGGCCCCATAACCCTGACGAGCTCGACAGATCCAGGCTCGATCGGCAGCTTGATTTCGGTAACGAGCTTCGGCGGCGACGGGGATGGGGATAACGACAACTACAAAACCAGCGGCGGGGCCGGTGGGGCGGGAGGCGCGATAACGATCACCAACTATGGGGCGCTGGCCGTAGAATCGCTCAACTCGAATACGGTCAGAGGTATGACCGGCATCTTTGCCGTGAGCAAGGGCGGCAGCGGCGGCGAACAGAACAGCGGTGCGGCGGGCGACCAAGTGGGTGGCAACGGCGGCAGCGGCGGCACCATCAACATCACCAACACCGGACAGGTGAATCTCGGCAGCGGGACCAACCCGCTGAGCGGACTGGACTATGTCTGGGGCCTTGCCGCCGAATCCACCGGCCAAGCAGGCGGCCACGACAACGGTGCGGGCGGCGCGGGCGGCTTCATCGATATCGCAAACGGTTCCTCCGGCAATACAGCCGCCGGCGCGATCGGTATCTACTCGAACGACGCCGACAGCGTGCGCGGCATCTATGCGCTGAGCCAGGGCAGCAGCGGCACGGCTTCGCAAGACAGCTCCGATGAAGGCGGTACCGGGGGAGGTGGCTCGGTCATAAATGTCGACACATATGCCGACATGAAAATCGTCGCCACCGGCGAGGTGAATGACCTGTCAGGTGGAGTCGTTGCCGTTACCCAGGGTGGCGATGGCGGAGACGGCTGGAGCTCGAACGTCGCGGGCGCCGGTGGCGAGGGCGGCAGGCCCGAAAGTGGAATAGCCGCGACGACCGTGACGGTCCATTCAGGCACCATTTCGACCCAAGGCGACTATCTTGGTGGCGTGATCGCATTGAGCCAGGGTGGCCGCGGTGGCGACGGCCAGGCCGGCGAGAAGGACAGCTCTGGCGGCCGCGGCGGAAATGGTGGTCAGATCCAGTTGAACCTATCCGGCGGCAGCGTTGAGACGGAGGGCAGCTACGCCTATGGCTTGCTGGGCCAGAGCATTGGCGGCCAGGGTGGCAATGGCGGCGACGACACCGCCGTTGTCGGCACGAGCGGCGGGGGCGGCTATGGCGGCAATGCCGGCAGTGTAGGCCTCTTTTCGAGCGGGGCTTCGAAGATCACGACGAGCGGTGATTACTCGGCCGTCATTACTCTGCATTCCATCGGCGGCGGTGGCGGCACCGGCGGCAACTTCACCGACGTGCTCGGGGGTGGCGCGGGCAATGGCGGCAATGGTGGCAATGGAAACACGGCTATCGTCAACAACAACGCGGCGATCGCCACCTCGGGCGGGCATTCCTATGGCATCCTGGTGCAGTCGATCGGCGGCAGCGGGGGCACTGGTGGCATCGCCGACGGGCTGACGCTCGAGCTGGGCGGCGATGGTGGCGACGGCGGGGAGGCCGAGACGGCCAGCGTCCAGAATTCCGGCGCGATCACCACCTCCGGCTATTCGGCGCACGGCATCATTGCGCAGTCGATCAGCGGCGGCGGCGGTGGGTCGGCC
>NZ_MOAI01000066.1:0-10723 GCF_001976035.1 Ensifer sp. 1H6
CCCCGACGCTCAAGGTTTGCCCCTCACTGTCCTGCCGGACATCTCTCCCCGCCAGCGGGGAGAGAGCCGTTGGGAGCGACGCTTTCGCCGAACATCGGCGTTGATGGGTGCGGTGCCGGCCCGGCTTGCTACCTTCGCCCCGCTGGCGGGGAGAAGGTGCTGGCAGGCGGATGAGGGGCGGTACCAATCGTCAAGTTAAGAAAATGGCCGCGTCGAAAGACGCGGCCTATCTTCATTCCAGCGCAGCGGCGATGGTGGCGCCGACCATGACGCTTGAAAGGGCGGCGCCCAAAAGCAGCGGCGCGTTGACCGGTCGGCGCACGACGGTGCCGAAATTGAACAGGTTCATCGGCAACAGGTGAAAGCCGCCGCCCTCGGGTTTGCTGCGTGGGGCTTCCATGAAACATTCGTCGTCGAACCAGATCCAGTCATTGCGCCAGGTCCAGCAGCCCTTGTCGCGATAGACGGCGGCAACCTCCTCGGCGAAGGCCTTATCGGCCGGCAGCCTGATGTAGTTGACCGGCTTGCGGCTAAAATACTGCATCGCCAGCGGCATCGAGCGTTCGGTGCAATAGTTCGACATCCAGAGCTTGAAGCCGATTTCGTCGCGAAGCCGGTCGAGCACGCGAAACACCTGCACATGATCCTCGTGACCGTACTCGCCCCAGGGATTGTGGGTGAAGACGTTCATGTCGGGCTTCAACCGCGGCTGCAGCGTGCGATAGAGCGTTTCGTAGTTTTCACGGTAGGCCTGGGCGATCGGCCGCGTCGAGTGGCGGAAGCTGCCGGGCATCAGTTGCGACAGCGATTTCTTCACCACGCGCTTGGCCTCGCGACGCGTGCCTTCGGTTCCGAACTCCATGCCGTAGGGGCCAGGCTTCGGGCTCGTCCAATCGGCGCAGTCGAAGGAGCCGGTCTCCTCCATCTCGAGGAACCGGACGTTGCCGCGGGGATAGGCCTTGATGGCGGCAACGCGGGCGTCGCCCATCTGCGGCTCCGACCAGATATCGCGATAAAGGATGATGACCTCGTCGACCTTTTTCAGGATCGAGGTGAACCACAGCAGTTCGTCGTCGGGGTGGGCGCCGATGATGACGGAATTCCGCAGAAACTCGTGATCGTCTGACATTGCCCAGCGCCCTTTGCCGCTTCTTGTTTTCGCGCGCAATCTTGGGATGCAAAGATTAAGTCTGGGTAAAATCTGCAGGCGCAGACGCCGGTTGTCCACAGGTGGCGGAAACCGGCGCGAGGGATGGTTATTGCGCCGACCAAACCGCCAGCTCGTAGCCGTCAGGATCGGCGAAGTGGAAGCGCCGGCCGCCGGGGAAGGGGAAGATCGGTTGCAGGATTTTTCCGCCGGCCGCCTCGACCTTCGTCAAGCTCTCTTCCAGATTGTCGGCATAGATGATGATCAGCGGCCCTCCGGCCCGGACTGGCCCTGTCGTGGTGAAGCCGCCGGTCAATCTTCCGTCCTGGAACTCGCAATATTCGGGGCCGTAATCCGTGAAGGTCCAGCCGAAGGCGCCGCCATAGAACGCCTTACTGGCGGCGATGTCGGAGACGTTGAACTCGACATAGTCGATGCGGCGATCGTTGCCCTTGTTACCCATGATGTGTCCTGTCGCTTTCTGATTCCAAGATTGACTTAAGGGCGGCGAGATCCTTCGCCACCCATTCGGCATCGCCGGCGAATTGCTCGTCGCTCATGTCGGCCTGCCGCAGCAGCGTGAACATCACCTCGGCGCCATCGTCGTTCGACACGACGCGCAGGGCGTTGTGCACCTTCACGCCGTTTTCCAGCGTCACCAGATGATCGACGACGCCGAAGGCATTGTCGGGGGCAAAACGCACGCGCGCGTTGCCGAGCGGTCCCGGAGCGACCCATTCTTCCCCGTCGCGCGTCAGGCCGGACGAAAGGCCCGATGCCCAGAGCGGCATGTTTTCAGGCTTGGCCATGAAAACATAGACCTCGTGCCAGTCGCGCTCGATCGAGATGTGGATGATTTTCGCTGCCAGTGTCGTCATGCGTTTCGTCGCCTTGCCATTGCCGTTGCAATCAAGGGGTAGCACCACAGGGCGTCGCCGTCTTGAATGAAACGGCCAGTCAGTTCGCGAGCTGGCGCCGGATTTCGCGCGGCGAGAGCGAGGTCAGCTCCCTGGTCTCGCGCGTCAGGTGGGCTTGGTCGGCGTAGCCGGTATCAAGCGCAAGCGCGCTCAGGCTCGCCTCAACGTCGCTTCGGCAGGTGGCGAGAAAACGCTGCAGGCGGAGGATGCGGTCGAGCGTCTTGGCGCCATAGCCGAAATGTTCGTGGCAGCGGCGGCGCAGCGTGCGCTCGCTGGTTCCTGTCGTCTGCGCCAGCAGCCGGATCGGGTTGTCAGACATCGGTTGCCTCTGGCGCAACTCAGCCAGGCAAGCGGCGATGTCGGCAGGCGGGGCTGCGACCGCCGCCAGCCTTTTCTCAACCGCGTGAGCAAGCATCGCGGCACGCGCTGCTGCGCTACCGGCCTCAGTCATCCGCGCATGGAGTTCATCGGCGGCGGCACCCCAGAAGGCATCGAGCGGCACGACCGTACCGGTCAGCTCGCAAAGCGGCGTGCGCAGCCAGGAGGCGGCAATACCGGCCCGAAAGCGCAGGCCGACCACGTCTCGCGGGGGCCGATGACCGGAAAGGCTGCGACCCTGTCTGGGCCGGCAACAGCCAGACCCCGGCTCGACCAGATGATATCGACGCAGCCATCGGGAACGACAGCCATGGGCGAGGGCGGGCCCTCGGGCATGGTATGGCTCCAAAGGCACTCCACATGGCCCGCAAGCGAGGCAGGCGCCGAGCGCTCGCGGTAGATGCCGCAGCGCTTGGCAAGCGTCAGTGGCCGCAAGGTACCATGCATGCCTTGCCCTCCGAGGTCTCCCGCTTCCGGTTACCTGTCTCTTGCCGCCCTAATCGCGCGACCAGATCTTGCCGTCGATCTGCCCTTGCAGTTCCGGGTAGTCGGCGGCGTGGAAGACCGGCTCGACACCCTGCTTGCGCTGGGCGAAATAGTCCTTCGTCAGCTTGGCAATGGTACCCGACAGGAGCAGGATGGCAATCAGGTTGATCGTCGCCATCAGGCCCATCGAGGCGTCGGCGGCGTCGAACACGGTGGCGATGCTCTCATAGGCGCCCCAGACGACCATGGCGAGAACGGCGCATCGCATGAGGGTGATGCCGAGACGGTTGGCGCCGCCGAGATAGGTCAGCGCGTTCTCCGCGTAGGAATAGTTGCCGATGATCGAGGTGAAGGCGAAGAAGAAGATCGCAATGGCGATGAAATAGCTGCCCGCCCAGCCGATATGGACGTTCATGGCGGCCTGGGTCAGTTGCGTGCCGGTGATGCCGGAGCCGGGCTCCAGCGTGCCGGACAAGAGGATCATCACCGATGTCGCGGTGCAGATCAGGATCGTGTCGATGAAGACGCCGAGCGATTGTACGAACCCTTGCGAGGCCGGGTGATGCGGAACCGGGGTGGCGACGGCTGCGATATTCGGGGCGGAGCCCATGCCGGCTTCGTTGGAGAACAGGCCGCGCTTGACGCCGTTGAGCATGGCGGCAGCGACCCCGCCGGTGATGCCGCCTGCCGCTTCCTGCAGGCCGAAGGCGCTGGAAATGATGGTCCAGAGCACCGTTGGCACCAGCGAGGCGTTGGCGATCAGCACATAGATCGCCATCAGCAGATAGGCGACGGCCATGAACGGCACGACGATTTCGGCAACGCGCGCAATCTGGCGGATACCGCCGAAGATGACGATGCCCGAGAGCGCTGCAACGGCGATGCCGACCACGATCTTCGGAATGCCGAAGGCGCCCTGTACGGCATCGGCGATCGAATTGGCCTGAACCGCATTGAAGACGAGACCGAAGGAAAGGATGAGGCAGACGGAGAAGATCGTTGCCGCCCACGGCGCATTGAGGCCACGGGCGATGTAGAAGGCCGGACCGCCGCGATACTGGCCGTTTTCGTTCTTGACCTTGTAGAGCTGGGCCAGCGCGCTTTCCGCATAGGCCGTCGCCATGCCGACGAGCGCGACCATCCACATCCAGAAGGTGGCGCCCGGTCCGCCGAGATAGAGCGCAACGGCAACGCCGGCGAGATTGCCGGTGCCGACGCGCGAGGCAAGGCTCACGGTCAGCGCCTGGAACGGACTGATGCCCGCCGCATCCTTCGACCCGCCGCTGCTCAACACACGAAACATCTCGCCGAAATGCACGATCTGAGGAAAGCCAAGCCGGATGGTGAAGAAGATGCCGACGGCGAGCAGGCCATAAATGAGCACATAGCCCCAGAAGATCGTGTTCAAAAAGCCGATGATCGTGTCCATGCGGTCCTCGTAGGTTTGGCGGGATGTCGTGGTGTGGCAATTGCCATCAAGTCGCGCGGCATGAAGCCCGGACGTTTCGACGCATGCGGCCGCTTTAGCCCGCAAACTTGACACAGATCAACGTTTCCGGCCGCCAGATCGGGCAAAACAGCGTTCAATACGCGATATATTCGGGGATATCCCACAGATGCAGCCTCAATCCGCCACAAACGCCCCCATCGTCGAACGCCACGAGGCCGAGGCGGTCAACGCGGCGCATGTGCGCAAGCCGCTTTACGAAAAGCGCAAGAAGATCTTCCCGAAGCGCGCCGAGGGACGATTCCGCCAGTTCAAGTGGCTGGTGATGCTGGTCACGCTCGGCATCTACTATCTGACGCCGTGGATCCGCTGGGACCGCGGCGAGCATGCGCCCGACCAGGCGGTGCTTGTCGATATCGCCGCCCGTCGCTTCTATTTCTTCTTCATCGAGATCTGGCCGCAGGAATTCTTCTTCGTGGCCGGGCTTCTCGTGATGGCGGGTTTCGGCCTCTTCCTGGTCACGTCAGCCGTCGGGCGCGCCTGGTGCGGCTACACCTGTCCTCAGACCGTCTGGGTCGACCTGTTCCTTGTCGTCGAGCGCTACATTGAAGGCGACCGCAACGCGCGCATGAAGCTCGATGCCGGACCATGGACAGCGGCCAAGATCGTCAAGCGGGTGACGAAACATTCGATCTGGATTCTGATCGGCATTGCCACCGGCGGCGCCTGGATCTTCTATTTTGCCGACGCGCCGGCCTTGCTGAAGAGCTTCGTCTCGCTCGAGGCGCCGACGATCGCCTATATGACCGTCGCGATTCTCACCGCCACGACCTATGTGTTCGGCGGGCTGATGCGGGAGCAGGTCTGCACCTATATGTGCCCGTGGCCGCGCATCCAGGCGGCGATGCTCGACGAAAACTCGCTGGTCGTCACCTATAACGACTGGCGTGGCGAACCGCGCTCGCGCCACCAGAAGAAGGCGGCAGCCGCGGGCGAGAGCGTCGGCGACTGCGTCGATTGCAATGCCTGCGTCGTCGTCTGTCCGATGGGCATCGACATCCGCGACGGCCAGCAGCTCGAATGCATCACCTGCGCGCTCTGCATCGACGCCTGCGATAACGTCATGGACAAGCTTGGGCGCGAGCGCGGGCTGATCGCCTATGCGACGCTGAGCGATTATGCCTCCAACATGGCGCTTGCCACCGACGGCGGCACGACGGCGATCGACCCGGGCCGGGTGCGTGACGCCGACGGCACCTTCGTCGACAAGGTCAGGCATTTCAACTGGAAGATCGTCTTCCGGCCGCGCGTGCTTGTGTATCTCGGCGTCTGGACGCTGGTTGGTATCGGCCTGCTCTATGCGCTCCTGGCGCGCGATCGGCTGGAGCTCAACGTGCTGCACGATCGCAACCCGCAATTCGTGCTCGAATCGGATGGATCGGTGCGCAACGGCTACATGGTCAAGCTCTTGAACATGATCCCCGAACAGCGCACGATCACACTCACCATCGACGGCATGCCGTCGGCGATGATGCGCATTGCCGGCCAGGCACCGGGCGACGGCCGCAGCTTTGCCGTCGGCGTCGATCCGGACAAGGTGACGGCGCTGAAAGTGTTCGTGACGCTGCCGAAGGATAAACTCGGCGAAGCGGAAGACGGCTTCAGCCTGATTGCAGAAGACCCGTCGAGCCATGAGCGCGACGAATACCAGGCCAACTTCAACCAACCGGGAGCCGCGAAATGACCGCTGACCAAGGCAGGCAACCCCGTGTCTTCACCGGATGGCACATGCTCGGCGTGATGGTGCTGTTCTTCGGCACCATCATCACCGTCAACCTGATCATGGCCTGGAACGCAGCCACAGCTGGAGCGGGCTCGTCGTCCAGAACACCTATGTCGCCAGCCAGCAGTTCAACGGCAAGGTGAAGGAGGCGCGCGCCTTTGCAGCGAGCGGCCTCGACGGCAAGCTCAGCCTGGAGCCGGGCGCGGTGCGCTACACGCTGACGCGACAAGGCAAGGCTGAAACGTCGGCCGACAAGGTCGTTGCCGTGTTCAAGCGTCCGGTCGAGGAGCATGAGGACGTGCAGATCGAGATGGCGCATCAGGGCAACGGCGTCTTCGTTGCCGCAACCGACCTTAAGCGCGGACAATGGATTGCCGATATCACCGCGACGTCGGGCGACAAGGTCGTCTATCGCCAGGCCATTCGCTTCATCGCGCCGGGAGAGCGTCCATGAGTTGCTGCGCTGCCGGCGCCGAAACCGCGCTGGAGATCGACAGGAGTGCGCAAGGCCTGCCGAGTTCGGAAGAGCTGTGGCTGACCAGCCGCACGCTCGGCAGTGGCCTTCGCCAGACCGACCTCAGCGTGCCCGGCATCCACTGCGGCGCCTGCATCACGACGATCGAGGCTGCCCTGAAGAGCCGGCCGGAGGTGGAGCGCGCCCGCGTCAACCTGTCCTCGCGCCGGGTCTCAGTCGTCTGGAAGGAAGAGGTCGCGGGGCAGCGCAGCGATCCGCGCGAACTGGCGCGCGCGATCCGCGAGCGCGGCTACGAAACGCATCTGTTTGCACCCGGCGAGGAAGAGGGCGACACGCTGTTGAAGCAGCTGGTCCGCGCCGTTGCCGTCGCCGGCTTTGCCTCGACCAACATCATGCTGCTCTCGGTCTCGGTCTGGTCGGGCGCCGAGGCGGCAACGCGCGATCTCTTCCATTGGATTTCGGCGCTGATCGCCGCGCCGACGCTGATCTATGCCGGCCGGTTCTTCTATGCCTCCGCCTGGAATGCGCTGAAGCACGGCCGCACGAACATGGACGTGCCGATCGCCCTGGCGATCACGCTCTCCTACGGCATCTCGCTTTATGAGACGATCACTCACGGCACCCATGCCTGGTTCGACGGCACGGTGATGCTTCTGTTCTTCCTGCTTATCGGCCGCACGCTCGACCACATGATGCGCGGCCGCGCCCGCTCGGCGATCAGCAGCCTGGCGCGCCTGTCGCCGCGCGGGGCGATGGTCATCGATGCCGACGGCAGCCGCGAATACCGTCCGGTGGACGAGATCAAGCCGGGCGAACGGCTGGCGATTGCGGCCGGCGAGCGTATTCCTGTCGATGGCCGGATTCTCGTCGGCTCGAGCGACCTGGACCGCTCGATCGTCAACGGCGAAAGCGCACCCGCGCCGGTGCATATTGGCGACACGGTCGAGGCCGGCACGCTCAACCTGACGGGACCGCTGACGATCGAGGCGACGGCTGCTGCCCGCGACTCGCTGCTCGCGGAAATCATGGGCCTGATGGAGGCGGCCGAAGGGGGCAGGGCGCGTTATCGCCGCATCGCCGATCGGGCAGCGCAATATTATTCGCCAGCGGTTCACCTGTTGGCCTTCCTGAGCTTTATCGGCTGGATGTTCGTCGACGGCGATTTCCATCACGCCATGCTGGTGGCCGTTGCTGTGCTGATCATCACCTGCCCATGCGCCCTTGGCCTGGCGGTGCCGGTGGTGCAGGTCATTGCCGCAGGCCGGCTCTTCCAGAACGGCGTCATGGTAAAGGACGGATCGGCCATGGAGCGGCTGGCCGAGATCGACACGGTGCTGTTCGACAAGACCGGCACGCTGACCGCCGGGGAACCGCGCCTGACCAACGGGGCCGAGATCAAGCCGGCGGTGCTGGCGACCGCTGCCGGCCTTGCCGTGCATTCGCGCCACCCGCTGGCCATGGCCATCCACGATGCGGCTGCGATCGCGCCGGTTCTCTCCGGCGATATCCGTGAAATCCCGGGCGCGGGCATCGAGGCACAGACGACCGACGGCATCTATCGTCTCGGCAGCCGCGCCTTTGCCTGTGGCGACGCCGGTGAGGCGAGCGGCCAGTCGGAGGTCATCCTCTCGCTCGACGGACGCGAGCTTGCCTGCTTCCGCTTTGAAGACCGGCTGCGGCCACAGGCGCGCGAAAGCGTCGACAAGCTGACACGCATGGGCTTTGCAACCGGCATTCTCTCGGGCGACCGCGAGCCGGTCGTGGCAGCGCTTGCCCGCAGGCTCGGCATCATCCGCTGGCGTTCCGAACTGTCGCCGCGCGGCAAGGTCGACGAATGCGCGGCTGCGGCCGAAGGCGGTCATCGCGTGCTGATGGTCGGCGACGGTATCAATGATGCGCCGGCGCTGCGTGCAGCCCACGTCTCGATGGCGCCGGCAACGGCTGCCGACGTCGGCCGGCAGGCTGCCGATTTCGTCTTCCTGCACCAGGGCCTCGACGCCGTGCCGATGGCGATCGACACCTCGCGCCGGGCAGGCCGGCTGATCCGCCAGAACTTCGCGCTGGCGATCGGCTACAACGTCATCGCCGTCCCGATCGCCATCATGGGCTACGCGACGCCGTTGATTGCAGCCATCGCCATGTCGACATCGTCGATCATCGTCGTTGCCAACGCTTTGCGGCTGCGCGCGAAGGTGGCGAAGTCTGCCGCAGCGATCGAGCGACAGGCGCCGACGACGCTGGGCGCGATCGGAAGCGCCTCATGAACACGCTGATCTATCTCATTCCGATCGCATTGTTCTTAGGGGGACTCGGTCTCGTCGCCTTCCTCTGGGCGCTGAAGAGCGGCCAGTACGAAGACCTCGACGGCGCCTCCTGGCGCGTGCTCGACGATGGCGACGGCAAGCCCGAAAAGGAGTGATTTTCTCAAGAATCGCTTGTCGTTAATCGATTTGAATGCCAAAACAGCCTCCGCCGTCGCATCTCGCGTCCGCCCCTTTCCCGAGGGGCAATGCGAGCGCGCGAAGTTTAATTCGAGGGGCCGGCTCCCACGCGTTTATCCTGATCGCGTCCGGCTCTCCTGTCCAATGGAGGCAATCACGTGTCACAGGCGGAAATCGGCCTTATCGGTCTCGGCGTCATGGGCTCGAACCTGGCGCTCAACATCGCTGAAAAAGGCAACAAGATAGCGGTCTTCAACCGCACCGTCGAAGCGACGCACAAATTCTACGCGGAAGCCGGCGAACTCCAGGGCCAGATCGTGCCCTGCGACACCATCGAAGAGTTCGTCGCCGCCATCCGCCCGCCACGTCCGATCATCATCATGATCAAGGCCGGCGAGCCGGTCGATCAGCAGATGGAAATCCTCAAGCCGTACCTCGCCAAGGGCGACATCATGATCGATGCCGGCAACGCCAACTTCCGCGACACGATGCGCCGCTTCGATGCGCTGAAGGACTCAGGTCTGACCTTCATCGGCATGGGTGTTTCCGGCGGTGAAGAGGGCGCGCGCCATGGCCCGTCGATCATGGTCGGCGGCACGGAAGATTCCTACAAGCGCGTCGAGACGGTGCTGACCTCGATCGCCGCGAAATACGACAATGATCCGTGCGTTGCCTGGCTCGGCGAAAACGGCGCCGGCCACTTCGTCAAGACCATCCACAACGGCATCGAATATGCCGATATGCAGATGATCGCCGAAATCTACGGTATCCTGCGCGACGGCTTGAAGATGACGGCCGGCGAAATCGGCGAAGTCTTTGGCGCCTGGAACAAGGGTCGCCTGAATTCCTACCTGATCGAGATCACCGAAAAGGTCTTGAAGGCAGCGGATCCGCTGACCGGCAAGCCGATCGTCGACCTGATCCTCGACAAGGCCGGCCAGAAGGGCACCGGCAAGTGGTCGGTGATCGAAGCGCAGAACATGGGCGTTCCGGCAACCGCGATCGAAGCGGCCGTTGCCGCGCGCAGCATCTCGTCCGCCAAGGATGAGCGCGAAGCCGCCGAGAAGATCCTCGGCCTGCCTGATGTCGGCGAGTTAAAGGTCACTGATAAGGCTGCCTTCATCAAGGACCTGGAAAACGCGCTGCTGGCCGCCAAGATCGGCGCCTATGCTCAAGGCTTTGCCGTCATGTCCGCCGCCTCGAAGGAATTCAACTGGTCGCTGCCGATGCCAACGATTGCCAAGATCTGGCGCGCCGGCTGCATCATCCGCTCGCAGTTCCTGGATGAAATCACCACCGCCTTCACCAAGGCGCCCGATGCCGCCAACCTGATCGTCACCCCGGCCTTTGCCGCCATGGTCAAGGAAACCGACGGGGCACTGCGCCGTGTCGTTTCGGCGGCCATGCTCGGTGGCCTGCCGGCGCCGGCGCTGGCCTCGGCACTCGGCTACTTCGACAGCTACCGCCGCGGCCGCGGCACTGCCAACGTGATCCAGGCCCAGCGCGACTTCTTCGGCGCCCACGGCTTCGACCGCGTCGATGGCGCCGATGCCCACCACGGCCCGTGGGGCAGCGGCCTCAACGCCTGAGCGGGCAAAATCGGAATTTCGAACGGGGCGGCCTACAGCGCCGCGCGTCTTATTAGAGCG
>NZ_MOAI01000067.1:0-7714 GCF_001976035.1 Ensifer sp. 1H6
GCGGCCTCGCGTCGCCGCAGCGCGCCGCGCCCGCGCCGTCCGCGCCGCACTGCAGCCGATGAAGGCGAAGCGTCAGGCGACGCGCCTCCGGAAGCGCCGGCACTGGCTGAGTCCGAGTAAGTCTTCCTACAGCGCCGCGCGTCTTATTGGATGCGCAAAGGTCGCTGTAGCACTTTGAATGGCTGCATGTTTTGATCGTTAAATCGAATAGGATTTAAGGAAACATGCAGTTGGGCGGCGTATGCGGCGCGGCAGAAGCGAACATCAAAAGCCCGGTCCGCTCTGCGGCCGGGTTTTTTGTTGCCGGAATTTTGCTCGGAAGACTGCGGACGCTGAAGCGCACCATAATCGCTAGGGCTGGCGATCGTCCCGTGCCGCACGCTCCATTGATCGCCGGCTTCTGGCGTTGTCCATCAGCCGACAGCTTTGACAATCAAGGCTGCGAGATTGGTGGCCGCATCGTCCTCGGTCGTTCGCCCCCGGACGAACTCCCGGGCAATCGCCTCCGCAGCACCGGCAATGCCCGCGCAACGCAGGCGCAGATCATCTTCGGTGAGGGTGGAGAAAGGTGCGATGGCTGCGCCGATGAGCGCGACATAGTCATCGGCGAGTTCCTGCTGCACGCGGTCCATCTCGGCATTGCCACGCAGGGCGCCTGACATCGCCTGCCATTCCGAACCGCTTTCGACGGCACATCCGATGTAGACGGCGCTGATGATGCCGGCGACGGATGCAAGATCGGCCGGGGCGTCCAGCAGCGCTTTCTTCAGCTTATCGGTATGGCGCTCCTCGATCTCGCGCGAAAGCGCGATCAGCAGCCCCTCGCGGGTTCCGAAGTGCTCATAGGCGATCGGCTTGCTGACGCCGGCGCGCTCGGCCAGGTGGCCGAGGGTGAGGGCGTCCGCGCCGCATTCCCGCAAAATTTCCTTGGAGGTTTCGATGAGCTGGGCACGCCGTTCGGGCTTGGCTAGTTTCCTGATCGCCGTTTTCTCCATCGGCTGCTCTCCTCGGGTCGTCCACACTGCCGCATGTTTCCTTAAATCCTATTCGATTTAAGGATAAAAACATGCAGCAGTTCAAAGTGCTACAGCGACCTTTGCGCGTCTAATAAGACGCGCGGCGCTCTAGGCGATAAAATATCCCAATCCCTTGACGGGGCGCGTTTGCTACTTATCTACCGATGGTAACTTACTAATCGTAGGTTGGCAAAATGCCACCTTCTTTCCGTCTAGGAGATATGAACATGTCGAGCAAGTTCTCACCCGTGCTGATCATCGGCGGCTCGGGCGTCGTCGGGTCGCAGGCGGCGAAGGCGATCCGCAGGCTGCATCCCGATCTGCCGCTGGCAATCGGCGGTCGTGATCTTTCCCGGGCGCAGGCCGTCGCGAGCGAGGTCGGTGGAGCGACCGGTGTGCGTGTTGATCTCGACCGCGCCGATCTCGGTCTTAACGACAAGGACGCCTTCAGCGCCGTGGTGATCTTCGTCAAGGACGAAAGGCTGACCTCAATGCGATATGCGCAGGGCAGGGGAATACCGTATATCAGCCTCTCCAGCGGAACGTTCGAGATCGGGCCCGAGGTTGCCCAGTATATCCATGCACCGGACAAGGCGCCGATCCTGCTCGCCAGCCATTGGCTTGCCGGGGCTGCGATCTTCCCGGTGCTCGAAGCGCTTTCGTCCTACGAGACAGTTGACGCGATCCGTATCGGCGTCCTGCTCGATGAGGAGGACATGGGCGGGCCAGCGGCACTTGCCGATTACAACCGCATCACCGGCAACGCGCCGGCATCGCTGACGGTCAAGGACGGCAAGCTGCATTGGGCGAGCGGGCAGGAAGCAAGCGCGCGCTACAAAAGTGTCGATGGTGTCGAGCTTGATGCTGCCGCCTATTCGCCCTTCGACGTCATGGCGCTGGCCACACGTACCGGCGCCAGGGAGATCCGGCTGGATCTTGCCTACAGCGTCTCTGCCAGTCGGCGGCGCGGCGAGCCATTTTCGACGGAGATCACGCTCGAGATCGAGGGGCAGTCGAAAGACGGAGAGTGGGTCTCGCGCCGGCATGAGATCGTGCATCCGCAGGGCCAGGCCCCGCTGACAGCGCTCGGCGTCGCGCTTGCGGTCGAGCGCATGCTCGGTCTGTCCGGGGGCGAAGCGCCAAAGGCCGGTCTCTACCTGCCGGAAGTTTTGATCGAGCCCGCTTACTACGTCTCCCGCATGAAGGAGTTCGGCACGTCGTTTGCCGATCGCTGATCTCAGGGCCGCAGCCGCAGCGCGTTCGCCCGACGCGGCACGGCAATGCCCTGCATCCAAAAGCCGACGGCCGCGCATCGTAAAGACGCGTGGCCGTTTTCGTCCTTCGCAAGATTTCCTAATTGCGACATGCAATCAGCCCTTTAATTTCGAAATTCGCTGCCCCATATTCGCTTCGGACGTGTTGATCCCGCGCAAGGTGTGGATCGACGCCCGATGACAGGTTCGCCGAATGCGGGAACCTGATCCTGAAACACCAGCGGGTGCCGCGTGACGGGCCTGGTGGGCTATGGAGGTAAAGTATGAATATCGAGAAATATTCCGAACGCGTGCGCGGTTTCCTGCAATCGGCGCAGACCTATGCGCTGGCGCAGGGACATCAGCAGTTCACGCCCGAGCATGTGCTGAAAGTGCTGCTCGACGACGACCAGGGCATGGCCGCTTCGCTGATCGAGCGGGCTGGCGGCGACGCGCGCGAAGCGCGCGCCGGCAATGATGCTGCACTCGCCAAACTGCCGAAGGTTTCCGGCGGCAACGGTTCCGTCTATCTGTCGCAGCCGCTCGCTCGCGTCTTTTCGAGTGCGGAAGAAGCGGCCAAGAAAGCCGGCGACAGCTTCGTCACCGTTGAACGCCTGCTGGTGGCCTTGGCGATCGAAAGCTCTGCTGCCACGGCCGACGTCCTGAAGAAGGCCGGCGTGACGCCGACCAAGCTCAACCAAGTCATCAACGATATTCGCAAGGGCCGCACCGCCGACAGTTCCAATGCCGAGCAGGGGTTCGACAGCCTGAAGAAATATGCCCGTGACCTGACGGCCGATGCGCGCGAAGGCAAGCTCGACCCGGTGATCGGCCGTGACGACGAAATCCGTCGCACGATTCAGGTGCTGTCACGCCGGACCAAGAACAATCCGGTCCTGATCGGTGAGCCCGGCGTCGGCAAGACGGCGATTGCCGAGGGCCTCGCCCTGCGCATCGTCAATGGCGACGTCCCGGAGAGCCTGAAGGACAAGCGGCTGATGGCGCTCGACATGGGCGCGTTGATCGCAGGCGCGAAGTTCCGCGGCGAGTTCGAAGAGCGGCTGAAGGCCGTGCTCAACGAAGTGCAGGCGGAAAACGGCGAGATCATCCTGTTCATCGACGAAATGCACACGCTGGTCGGTGCCGGCAAGGCGGAAGGGGCGATGGATGCCTCCAACTTGCTGAAGCCTGCGCTTGCGCGCGGCGAGCTGCATTGCGTCGGCGCGACCACGCTCGACGAATACCGCAAGCACGTCGAGAAGGACGCAGCCCTTGCCCGCCGCTTCCAGCCAGTGATGGTCGAGGAGCCGACAGTCGAGGACACGATCTCGATCCTGCGTGGCCTGAAGGAAAAATACGAGCAGCACCACAAGGTGCGGATTTCCGATTCCGCGCTGGTTGCCGCCGCTACGCTGTCCAACCGCTACATCACCGACCGGTATCTGCCGGACAAGGCGATCGACCTGATGGACGAGGCGGCCTCGCGTCTGCGCATGCAGGTGGATTCCAAGCCTGAAGAGCTCGACGAACTCGATCGCCGCATCATGCAGCTGAAGATCGAGCGCGAAGCGCTGAAGAAGGAAACCGACACCTCGTCGAAGGACCGGCTGGAAAAGCTCGAGCTCGATCTGGTCTCGCTCGAAGAGCAGGCATCGGCGCTGACGGCCCGTTGGCAGGCGGAAAAGCAGAAGCTTGGCCGCGCCGCCGACCTTAAGAAGCAGCTCGATGAAGCCCGTAACGAACTGGCGATCGTCCAGCGCAAGGGTGAGTTCCAGCGCGCCGGAGAGCTGACCTATGGCGTCATCCCCAAGCTCGAGAAAGAGCTTTCCGACGCCGAAAGCCAGGAGAACGCCAACGCCAATCCGATGGTGCAGGAGGTCGTCACCCCCGACAACATCGCCCATGTGGTTTCGCGTTGGACCGGTATCCCGGTTGACAAGATGCTGGAAGGCGAACGCGACAAGCTGCTGCGGATGGAAGACGAACTGGCGAAATGGGTCGTCGGCCAGGGCGATGCCGTCCAGGCGGTATCGCGTGCCGTTCGCCGTGCCCGTGCCGGCCTGCAGGATCCGAACCGGCCGATCGGCTCGTTCATCTTCCTCGGCCCGACCGGGGTGGGCAAGACCGAGCTGACCAAGGCGCTCGCCCGCTTTCTGTTCGACGACGAGAGCGCGCTGCTGCGTGTCGACATGTCGGAATACATGGAGAAGCACTCCGTTGCCCGGCTGATCGGCGCACCTCCCGGCTATGTCGGTTACGAGGAAGGCGGAGCGCTGACCGAATCCGTCCGCCGCCGGCCCTATCAGGTCGTGCTGTTCGACGAAATTGAGAAGGCGCATCCGGATGTCTTCAACGTGCTGCTGCAGGTGCTCGACGACGGCCGCCTGACCGATGGTCAGGGTCGCACCGTCGACTTCCGCAACACGATGATCATCATGACCTCGAACCTGGGTGCGGAATATCTGACCGGCCTTGGCGAAGACGAGGACAGCGATGTCGTTCGCGACCAGGTGATGGACGTCGTCAAGTCGGCCTTCCGGCCGGAGTTCCTGAACCGCGTCGACGAGATCATCCTGTTCCACAGGCTGCGTCGCTCGGAAATGGGCGCGATCGTCGATATCCAGCTCGCACGGCTGCTCAAGCTGCTTGCCGAGCGCAAGATCACGCTGGAACTGGAAGATGACGCCCGGACGTTCCTGGCCGAAAAGGGCTACGATCCCGCCTATGGCGCTCGGCCCCTGAAGCGGACGATCCAGAGGTATCTTCAGGATCCGCTGGCCGAGAAGATCCTTCAGGGCGAGTTCCCGGATGGATCCACTATCAAGGTTCTTGCCGGCTCCGACCGCCTGAACTTCAAGCGTGGCGCCGGCTCGGAAAGAGAAGCCGCCTAAACCGTAGAAACTTGAAAAGGCCGCCCTTCGGGGCGGCCTTTTTCGTTCATGCCTAGGAATTCTGTTGCTGTGGGGATCGCGGTGACCGCCTCTCGAAGCGTTAGCCGTCGACGAAGGGGGGATCTCACTGGCTACTTGCTGGCCACTTCGCTGCCGTTGCCGTCCTTGTTCAGCAACTCGTCGATGCGGTCGCGTTCCTTCTCGAACTTCGCAAGCGCGTCACCACCCAGTGATTTGCCGCCCGGCAGGCGGATGCGCAGCGGATCGACCTTGTTGCCGTTGACGATCAGCTCGTAGTGCAGATGCGGACCGGTCGAAAGACCTGTCGTGCCGACCCAGCCGATCACCTGGCCCTGAACCACTTTCGCCCCGGCCTTGACGGTCTTGGCGATCGCGCTCTGGTGATTGTAGGAGGAGACGTAACCGTTGGCGTGGCGGATCAGCGTTTGGTTGCCGTATCCGCCGGAATCCCAGCCAGCCTTCTCCACCGTGCCGTTGCCGGCGGCGATGATCGGCGTGCCGCGGGGGGGCCGCCCAATCGACGCGGTGTGCATACGCGAGAAGCCGAGGATCGGGTGGCGGCGCATGCCGAAGCCGGAGCGGAAGTGGCCGTTCGGCACGGGGTTGCGCAGCAGGAACTGGCGGATGCTCTTGCCTTCGCCGTTGAAGTAGTCGATCGAATTGTCGTCCGGATCCTGGAAACGGTAGAAGGTCGTCTCGGCATCGCCGAACTTCGCCTTGACGTAAAGCAGTTCGGAATCCGCCGTCGCCAAGCCGCGATCGTCGGTGACCGAGAAGAAGGCTTCGAGCGAATCCGTCGGCTTCAGCTGCGCCTGGAAGTCGACATTGCTGGCGAGCAGCTTGACGACGAGCCCGACCATGTCGGCGTTCATGCCGTAGGAGAGCGCGGCGCGATAGATACCGTCATAGACGCGCGGCAAATCGTGGGTGCTGGTGATCGTCGGCGTGCCGTTGTCGTCGAAGGCGTCGCGACCGCGTCGAGCTTGGGCGGTTCGGCGCCGGGAACGAAGCGGCCGTTGTCGTCGACGGCCATCGTCAGCACATGGCGGTTGCGCGAATAGATGGTGGCGCGGACGATGCGGGCTTCTTCGCCCTTCTGGATGATGCCGATGCGCAGGACGTCGCCGTCGTTGAGTTCCTTGGCGCCGAGCGCTTCGCCGATATAGCCGGCAGCATCTTCGGCCTGCGCCTTGGCGTAGCCGGCATTGACCATGGCGGTCGCGATGTCGGTCTTGCGGCGCACCGGAATGATGTCGTCGGCATACTCAGTGCTTTGTTCGTTGATGCTCTCGTAAGCCGCATCGCTCTTGTTTTGCTCGACGATGCGTGCGGTCAGGCCCTGGAGAAGATCGAGACCGTCGCTATCGGAGGCGAAACGCTGCGGGTCAACATAGAAGAGCGAAGCGACCTGGGTGCTGCCCTCGGTCAGGACCGAACCGTTGGTGCGAACATTCTCCTCGACCTCGTCGAGAGACATCGAGTTGTCGAAGGTCAGGCTGGAGCCTTTGATCGGAAAATCGACCGTTTTCAGCGCCACTTCGGAATCGACGTTGGAGCCGTAGAGCGTGCCGGTACGCGCGACCTGCGGTTCGGCATCGGCGTCGTCGGTGGAGAAGATCGCCAGCGGATCGAAGTCCGGATAGCTGTCGGAAACCTGGTGGTTGGCGGCAAGCGCCATCTTGACGTGAACGAAGGGCTGTTTGCGCACCACTTCCTTCTCGCCGTCATGGATCATCGTCGAGACTTCCATGACGGTCTTGTCAGCCGGCTTGGCAACGATGTTGGGCGAAAGGATGCGGCTGCCGCGCTTGGCATTGACTGGGGCGTTGCCGCCGTTCGATGCGTCGAGTGCTGCGTAGGCTTCGGCCGGGATTGCCAGCTGCTGGCGACCGTCAAGCGCTGCAAAAAGCGCGACGCCCATAAGAAGGCTGGAGGTGATGCCGGTCAGGAAGGTGCCGGAAAGCCAGCGCAACGAAATCTCGCGTCTGTCCGGTGCGCGCCGGCCGTCCGCAAGGATCGGCGGTTGGTCGCCGAGCGACCGGACCATTTTCTTGTCGGTGATCATTCCGAGCTGGGGGCCCCTGATTTGTCTTGCCGTATTCTTGCAGGCGATACGTTGCGCGAAGATGTGCATCTTTCGCACACGGGAGTCAAATCCATGAGGGGAGGACAGGTGAGGGGGTGCACACCCTATAATATGTGCATCCGCGTTCCCCAGGCGCCCCCGCGTGACGCACCGATAATTTCGCTTAGATCGGTGGATTGTGAAGAAGTAAGGGCCAAAATGTGTCTCCACAGGCCGTTCGGAGGCGTCCGAAAGTTTTTTCGGAGTGAAAAGCCCGCATTTCCGGGCTTTGTCAGAAAACTGTCATTTATTTTGAAATTGCCTGTTGACGTGTTCGATGTGTGGGGTCTATAAGCCCGATCACTGAACGAGGGCGGCGGCGCTGCTGGCGACGATGTCCTTCGTTTTAAGGTTTCCTTGATTGGCGGATGCTGATTGGTCGGGACGCGAGTTTCGGCGGGAAGTTTT
>NZ_MOAI01000068.1:0-4091 GCF_001976035.1 Ensifer sp. 1H6
CAGCAGCATCCTGGGTTCGGGCCCGATCGCGCCGCTGCGGCTGCGCGCTGCGCGGGGCGTCGAGCGTCGGGCGCGGATGGCCGCGTGCAGGGACATCAGCGGCCTCCTTTCGGGCGGGTGAGCGCTCCTGCGATCTGTCGGCCGGCCGAGCGCCCGAGCGCGGCAGGCCCCTGACCGGCCCCCTGCGGCAGGCTCACACGCAGGTGATCCGCGCCCTGCCCGGTCAGCCCGCCGGGATTGGCGGCAAGCTGCGCGATGAGGACCGTCCTCAGCCCCTCGGCCAATGCGGCCGCGTCACCTGCGCGAGCGCCACGAACGCGAAGCCGGTCGATATGCAGTGTGATGCGCGACCCGGCAGTCATTGCAGCCACCCCGCGCGTTCGGCATCAGTCATGGACCGGCCAACCTTGTCGTATTCAAGCTGTGCCACCTGCAGGATCTCGGCCATCGACACCGCGCAACCTCGGTCCGCCGCCAGGAAGGCCGCGCCCAGCGCGATGTTGCGGATCGATCCGCCCGCCAGGTTGAGTTGCGCCAGCTTGTCGTAGTCCAGTTCCTCCCGAGGCTGGGCGTCGGGAAAGATCCGCATCCAGATTGCACGGCGTTCGGCTAGATTGGGAAAGCGGAAATCGACGATGAAACGCAGGCGGCGCAGGAAGGCCTCGTCGATATTGTCTCGCATGTTGGTGGTCAGGATGCAGAGCCCGCGATAGGCCTCGAGCCGCTGCAGCAGGTAGCTCACCTCAATATTGGCGTGGCGGTCGTGGCTGTCCTTGACCTCGGACCGGCGCCCAAAGAGCGCATCGGCTTCGTCGAATTGCAAAATGACTCCGCCGTCCTCCGCAGCATCGAAAACACGGCGCAGGTTTTTCTCAGTCTCGCCGACCCATTTCGACACCATCGCCGAAAGGTCGACGCGGTAGACATCGAGTTCGAGCGCATTGCCGATGACCTCGCCCGCCATCGACTTGCCCGCACCCGACGGGCCCGAGAACAGCGCCGAGACCCCCAACCCTTTGTTCTGGAGCCGCGCGCCGAAGCCCCAGTCCTCGTAAACCTGTGCGCGGTTGCGGACCTGGGCAACAATGCTGTCCAGCACATCCTTCTGCCGTGGCGGCAGGATCAGGTCGTCCCACTCCGCGGGCGAGGCCACGCGATGGGCCAGGTCGTCCATTCGGGGCCGTGCGGCGCGGCGACAGGCCGCCCAGGCGCGAGCCGCCAGATGATTCGGATCGCGGTTACTCTCCAGCGACATTTCGGCGGCGATGGCACGCGCGACTTCCGGAGCCACGCAAAAGGCGACGGCAAGGCGCGGCAGTACCGGGACGAGATCGGCTTCGTCATCTCCCAGAACGCTGTGCCACACAGCAAGCTGCTCGGAGGCCTTCAGGCGCGGCATCTCCAGGCGAAGTGCCATCCGATGACCGACCCGCATCGGCTCGGTCGAGGCGATGGCTAGCGGCCCGCCATAGGTTTCGGCAAAGAGCTGGGCGGTCCGGGTCTCGCCCATGTCGTCGTGCACCAGCACCAGCCGCGCGGCGCAAAGCGTCATGTCCCGCGTCAGCCCGGCGGCGAAGTCCACCAGATCGGCGGGCGTCTGGGGCAGAAGCTGGGAGTTCAGAGCATAGGTGAGGGCGCGGATCCCGGTAGCGGCCTCGGCAAAGGCGCAAAGTTTGCCCTCGGGATCGCCTCCGGTCAGATGCAGCACCGGTGTGTCCGGCAGGGACAGGCGGGAGCTGATCTCGCGGGCCAACGTGGCGCGGTTGGGGGCCAGCGAAGCTGGCCGGGGAATGCGGCGCAGCAAAGCGGACACACCCGCCTCCAGCGACGGCGCGCCGAGAAGGCGCAACAGGACGGTGTCAGGTAGGCGCAGGCGCGCATCGACCAGCGAGCTGTTGCCCTCGATCCGGACCAGTCCCGCCCGGCGCAGTGGCGCTTCCGCCGACAGCCCCTGCCAATTCGCGCCCGGCAGGCGGGTCAGCGCCAGCGACAGCGTCGGGGCGGAGATCAGCGGATCGTCAAGCAGCCGCGCGACCATGTCACGCCCGTCCGGTTCCAGGGTGACATAGGCGCAAAGCAGCAGGATATTGCGCCCGAACACATCCAGCCGGAAGGTCTCGGCCAGCTCGCAGGCGGCAGTCCGGGGCGGCTCCTTGTCGGCGGCAGCCCCATGCTCGAGCCAGGCCCGTACCGCCGGGAAGGCCTCGGCCAAGGACACGGTATGTTCGGCGCGGGTCACAGCGAAAGCTCCGGGCCGGTGATCTGGCCGTAGGTCGGGCTGCCTGCGGTGCTGCCGAGCGTCACCGGGCTCAAAAGCCCGTCGACATCAGCCCGAACCAGATAGTCGCCGCGCGGCAGATTGGCGAAGGAGAAGGTGAGCGAGGCGGCGCTCGGCCCACCTTCCACCGGCTCACGCCCGGGCAGGATGACTTGCGCCGGCGCCGCCGGGTTGCGGGCATCTAGGAGCAACCGGATCGCCTGGTCAGACCGGATCGACGGGGTGAACCCGATATCGACGGTCCCGGTCGCGGTGGGCCCACGGCCGGCGCGGTAATCGCGCCGACGACGATGGCCGGGCTGAGCGCGAAGGCCAGCGCGTTGGAGCGGGCGCGCAGACGATCCGGCTGATCGTTGCTGATCTTCGGCGCGATCGCCTGAAGCCGGTGGACGCCGACGGCCAGCTCCGCCCCGCCGAACGTGGGGGCATCCAGCGGCACCGTCAGGGCCGTCTCGGATTGCCTCACCCCGCTCATGACAAGGCCGCCGCCATCCACTTCCAGCTGAAGCCCCGGCTTACCCAAGCCTCTGCCCGCGACATGGAGGAGACCGCCCCAGACCGGCGGGATGATACTGCCGGGCGCGGCCCCCGCCGCGTCGAGCCGGAGCGTCGAGATCGGCGAGACCCAGAGCCCGGGATGCGCCACCGGGGTCGGAACCGGTGGTGTGTCAGAGGTCTCGATCACCACATGGTTGACCTCGTAGGACAGCGACAGCGCATAGGGTACCTGGTAGAAGATGGACCAAATCTTCGAGAAATCGTCGATCGTCATCAGCTGGCGCGTCACCCGCAGCCGGGCCAACGCTGCCTCCAGATCGCTATCCTCCAGCTCGTCGTTGTCGTCTATGGCGTTGCGGATCGTGGTCTTGCTGAGCAGAGGCTCATGCTCCAGTGCCAGCATCACCTCGCCCAGCATCAGGTCGGGCTCGAACGCGTCGTAATTGCCGTAGAAGCTCATGACGTAATGCAGGTTCAGCGCCAGCTTGCTGGGGCCGCGCATCAGGTCGGTGGCGCCGCGCGTCGGCAGATGGTCGTTGGCATGCGCGGCATTGGGTTCGACCCGGTAGAGATGAAGATTGACCAGCGGCGCGGCATCCTCGGCAAGCTTGGCCGTCGGTGCGCCCAGCCGCACCTTGGCGTTGGGCACCGCGGCATTGGCCGCCGACAGAATGCGCCGGAGAAAGGCTGCGTTGACGGCGGATATGGCCAGCGAATTGCTCATCGCCCAGCTCTCCCGTCGAGAAAGTCATCCAGGCTGATCCCCCGGCTGTGAGTCGTTGCCGGGGCTGGCTGCATGGCCTGCGGCAGGTCCATCACCATTTCGATAGTGCCGATGTGGACCTCGACTTGAGGCGGCTGTTGTGGCTCCGCAGAACGGATGGCGCTCTTGCCTCGTGGGGTCTGCCCTGCCCGCCACGGCGTGGCGTCGTCGCGGGGCAGCAGTGGTGCAGGGCCTCTCGGCACCGGAACAATCGATGGTAGTGCGACCGGGCGGTCATCGGCAGCGGTGCGGGAGGCGACCGGTTCGGGATCCTGTGACCTCCCGCCGGATATGCCCCGGATGACGTCTCCAACGGTGCCCGGAGGGATCGCTGCAGCGGGAGCCGACGGCGCGGGCGGCGAAACGGCGGCGTGCGAGACTGCGGGTGCCTCGGCGGTGAGAACGGCATGCGGCGGCGCAGCCACCAGTGAAGTGACCGGCTGCGTCGAGGTCAGGACCGCCGGGCCAACCGATGCGGCAGGAGGCAGAGTCATCATGCGGCGCGACGGTGCAGCGGGCGCGGGCGTGGCCAGAGTGACCGGCGGCGGTGCG
>NZ_MOAI01000069.1:0-2805 GCF_001976035.1 Ensifer sp. 1H6
TGCATCCGCACGAGCATGGAGAGCTTCTCTTCTTCGCTAAATCTCGGCTTTCTTCCAACCATTTCCAGTTCCTGTATTCGAGAAACTGTCCGCTACTTAATATGTCTCAGTTGAGGGGTGCATTCCACCGTTTTCAGTAATTCCCGGACAGTGATTCCGCTAAATCCCGGACAGTTTTCCGGCGGCGGTTTGGCGGTTGGTTCGCGGCTGCGCCGTCTTGTTGGTTAAGCCTCTCACGACAACGTTGAGAGGGGCCGATGGCGAGACGGAAGCAAGCAAGACGAACGACAGTGAGGGATATCCGGACGATTCTGCGCCTGACCCACGAAGAGGGTCTTTCGGTGCGCGAGATTGCCGAGCGGCTGAAGATCGGCAAGAGCTCGGTATCGACCTATTTGCTTCGAGCTCGGGAGGCCGGGCTTTCGTGGCCGTTGCCAGTCGGCGCGGACGAGGATGCAAAGCTGGAGCGGCGGCTGTTCGGCCGAGCCGGTCGACCGCCGCGCGATCTCAGCGAGCCGGACTGGGCGGTGGTGGTTCGGGAGCTGAAGCGCAAAGGGGTGACGCTGACGCTTCTATGGCAGGAATACCGTGCCAACCATCCCGATGGTTACGGCTTCACGTGGTTCTGCGAGCAGGTTGCCGCCTTTAGGCAGCGCACGAGTGTAGCGTTCCGCAATCGGCACGCGGCGGGCGCCGTGATGCAGACGGACTATGCCGGGCCGACGATGCCGGTGATCGATCCGGCGACCGGTGTCATCCATCCGGCCCAAATCTTTGTCGCGGTGCTGGGCGCCTCCAACCTGACCTTCGCCCATGCCAGCTTTAGCCAGCAGTTGCCGGATTGGATCGACGGCCAGGTGCGTGCTCTGACCTTCTATGGTGGGGTCACCAAGGCAATCGTGTGCGACAACCTCAAATCGGGGGTGGCCAAGGCCCTTTGGTTCGAGCCGACGTTGACTGCGACGTTCGCCGCCATGGCGGAGCATTACGACACCACGATCCTGCCGACACGCAGCAGGAAACCGCGCGACAAAGGCCGGGTCGAAGGCGCGGTGCTGATCGTGGAACGCTGGATTCTGGCCCGGCTCAGGAACCGCACCTTCTTCTCGCTTGCCGCCCTCAACACGGCGATTGCCGAATTGCTCGAGGAGCTGAACAACCGGACGATGCGCCACGTCGGCAAAAGTCGCCGCGAACTGTTCGAGGAGATCGAGCGGGCAGCATTGAAGCCTTTGCCGGTGATGCCGTTCGAATATGCGGAATGGAAGTCGGCGAAGGTTCACCCGGACTATCATGTCGAGGTCGACAAGACCTTCTACTCTGTGCCGCATCGACTGATCGGATGCACCCTGCAGGTGCGGCTCACCCACCGGGTAGTCGAGATCTTCCACGATCACCAGCGTGTCGCCAGCCATGTCCGCCGCTCCCAGCGTTCCGGCCACGTTACCATCAACGACCATATGCCCAAGGCACATCAGCGCTATGCCAACACCACGCCGGCCAATCTGATCGGCCGTGCGACCCAGATCGGCCCCAATGCCGCCATCCTGGTCGAACGCATGATGCGCGACAGGCCGCATCCGGAACAGGGATACCGCTCGGCCATGGGCATTCTGTCGCTGGCCCCGCGCTATGGATCGCAGCGCCTCGATGCGGCCTGTGAGCGGGCGCTCACCATCAATGCCGTCACCTATTCCTCCGTCGCCTCCATCCTCAAATCCGGCCTCGACCGGGAAAGACCGCAGGCTGAACATGCGGCCCCCACGCCTGCGCATACCAATATCCGTGGCCGATCCTACTATCAGTGAAGGAAGCAAGAATGCTGACAAACCCCACCCTCGACCAGATGCAGGCCCTCGGGCTGACGGGCATGGCCGCCGCCTGGCGCGAATTGACCGAGCAGTCCGGCACCAATGAGCTCAGCCGCGATGAGTGGCTCGGCCTGATGCTCGACCGCGAAGTCGCCCTGCGCGCCGACAAGCGAATCCGTAACCGGCTCGCCTCCGCCAAGCTACGCTTTGCCCAGGCCTGTATCGAAGATATCGACTTCGCCGCTGCCCGCGGTCTCGACCGGCGCAACACCATGGCGCTGGCCCAGGGGCAATGGCTCACCGCCCATGAGGGCCTGATCATCACCGGCCACACCGGCACCGGCAAGTCATGGTTGGCCTGCGCCTTCGGCAGGCAAGCGGCAAGGCTCGGTCACTCCGTCCTCTATGTGCGCGTGCCGCGCATGTTCGAGGATCTCGCGCTTGCCCGCCTCGATGGCTCTTTCCCTCGCCTCATCGACAAGCTCACCCGCGTCCAGCTCCTCATCCTCGATGACTTTGGAACACATGCGCTCTCCGATCAGCAGCGCTTCCACCTCTTCGAAATCGTCGAGGAGCGCTATCAGAGAAAATCCACCCTGATCACAGCCCAAGTCCCCGTGGCAAGCTGGCACGACCTTATTGCCGACAGCACCGTCGCCGACGCCATACTCGACCGCATCGTACACAATGCTCACCGCATCACCCTCCGGGGCGAGAGCATGCGAAAGCAAAAAAGCGCTCCCCTCTTGACGGCTGTGGAAAACGGCGAAATCAATCAACCCTGATGGTAACCAGGCTGCCGAGGACCAACCTCGTCAAACTGTCCGGACTTTAGTGAAAGCGCTGTCCGGGATTTAGCGGAATCAATGGAATGCACCCCTACAGTGAGACAGAGAAATTGCAGGACAATTGCCGGCTTGTGAGTTCAGGTACGGCACTTGCGTGCGACGACGATAAGGACTGTTCGTATTCCTCCGGGGTGAGGTAATCGAGC